>JBKPRG010000164.1:0-16404 GCA_046765815.1 Actinomycetota bacterium | reverse complement strand
CGCCGGCGAGGGCGAGGCCCACGATCAGCGCCGACAGCCACTCGTCCAGAACGATCGACAGCGCCAGGATCAGGAACGCGGTGAGCGCACCCGCCGCCATCAGTCCGACGACGCCTGCTCCGCCGATCATCCCGAGCCCCGGGGCCGCGACACGTCCCTTTTGTGCCATCTCGGCCTTCGCCAGCTCGACCTCCTGCCGCACCAGCAGCGACAGGTCACGCGTGAGATCCTGCGCCACCTCGCCCAGCGGCCGCTCGCGCAACTCAGTCCCCTGTTTGCTCGACACCTCGCTCACCCACTAGTCCGGTAGCTCTCGCGAGCGAGCGGCTCAGCCGCAGATCGGCCGCCAGGACGCTGCGGCAGCGCGCCGTATCTGTACTGGCTCGAGCCGCTGCCCGCCTGCGCCGACGCTCCGTAGCGACGCTCGGAGGATGCCTTCAGGAACCGCGAAGCTGCAAGGCCCGCGACCAGCCCCAGACCCGCCACCATCCAGGGACGATTTCGTGCGAAGTCCTCCACATCGCGCACCAGCTCAGCGCCGCTCGTCCGCTCCAGGTAGCCCCCCAGCCGCTCGATCTGGTCCGCCGCACCCTCGGCCAACCCCGCGACCTGCCGACCATTCCCCTCGTTCGACAGCTGCTCGCCGCTCCGACGCAGCGCCTGCGCCACCTTCCGCGCCTGCGCGCCCGCGTCATTTGTTCGCTGGTCGAGCGTCTCGCCGATCTTGCTCTTTCCCTGCTCCTTCAATTCGACAGCCTTCTCCTGCGCCGTCGACGCCGCCTCCTGCACCTGCGCCGATGTCTGCTCGACCAGGCCCTCCTGAGCCGTTCCTTCGGCCATGCTCGCCATGCTTGACCCCTTTCGTGCTCGAAGATGTGGATGCACTGCGTTGCCGCAGTCGCTCGCTCTATTCGGTCTCGCCGTCGTGCACCGTCCCGCGATAGGCGCCCGTGGCCTCGTCGCGGTTCTCGATCAACTGCTTGAAGCGCTCGAGGTCGCCGTGCACCTGACTCTTGACGACGCCAAGGAGATCGCCGGCGACGTTCTCGGCCGTTGACTCGCCTTCGACATCCATCTCAACGTTGACCCGCGTCTGACCTCCCGCGATCTCCTCGAAGCTGACGACGCCGTCGTTCTTGACATCGCCCTCGATCGTCTTCCAGGCGACCTTCTTGTCCGGCTGCTGTTCGGTGATCTCCGTCGTCCATTCACGAGTCTCGCCCCGAATCTCCGCGACCCAGTGGACGTGCGTGTCGTCGAGTTGCTGGACGGACTGGATGCCCTCCATGAACTTCGGAAACTCCTCGAACTGCGTCCACTGGTTGTAGGCCCGCTGGACGGGCACGTGAATCTCGATCGAATCTTGAATCTTCGGCATGCGACTTCTCCTCACGAGTTGTGGTTGGCAGGCTGTCCCCGGGCGGGCGCCCCGGCACAGCCTCAAATTCGAGTGCCTAGCGGTTGTCTCGGTTCAGCGGTGTTCGCTGCCGGCGTTCCTGGTGCCCGACTTGGCCAGTCCGCGGCTGATCATGTAGCCCGTCCCGACTGCGGCGGCGAGTGTCCAGCCCCGCACGTCGTCGAGCGAATCGGACACCCATGTCTTGAGTGCGTCGTCTCGGCCCTCGTGCGACGGGCCACGCTGGACGGCACGTTCGTGCGCCGCCGCTGAGCGGTTTCCGTTGCTGCCATGTTGCCCCTCCTCGTCCTGCGTGTGGCGGAGGACTCAACCCCGTCCTCTCGCGAACCACCGTGACCCGACACAGGCAGAACTGAAAGCACCGTCCCGCACGGACCCCTGTAGTAAGACCGGTCTGTCCCTACCCTGAGGCCTTAAACCATGCGTCAGCGGTCTTGGTCGAGGAGGAGCTGTCCGATCGTCTTCGCCCGTTGTGCCGCTTGCCGATCGCCCTCAGCGGGTTTCACGATCGCTCCCTTCATCAGCAGATGCCAGGAGAGGGCGAACGCCCCGGGGTCACGGAGGCCGGCCTCTTCGGCCAGTGTGCGCACGAGTGTCCGGATGTTCGCGACGATCGCGATGAGAGGCCACCGACGAGCCACTGGCCGCTGTATCGGCACGTATCAGCCGGAGCGGTAGTCCTCGGCTCAGACGGTCACGGCGCAGTCCACGGACAGTCGCTGAGATCGGCCGGTAGTGCTGGGTCGTCATCACTACGTCCCCAATGCAGCACCCAGATGACTGGGATACCGGAGACGCCGACCAAGTACCAGCTGAGCGTGCCCGGCCAAACGATGTAGATCGCGCTGCCGACCACGGCGACCACAACCGCAACAGCAAGTACACGCCGCCGCACGCGCGCTGACCCTCGTAGGTAGCGCTCCTTCGCGTCGACTCCGGCGTCGATGAAGATGACCGCGATGCAAGCGATGATCGTGACGACGCACCCTGCGGGTATTGCCGCCGATCAACCACCATGTCGCCGCTCCGATCGCGGCCAGCACGGTGAGAACGATGGCTAGTGCGAATCCGAGAAGCACATCCTCAGGATAGGAATCCGCCACCGTCGATCAAGCTCTGAGCTGCGCACGGATCCGCGCGGACAGCCGCCGAGCGTGGCGCGTTACTGCCGTCGCCGACGCGACCGACGAAGCTCAGGGTGCTTCCAAAGAATCAAGAGAGCCGCGAGCAGGGCTGCGGCTGCGAAGAAGTCGGGGATGATCGAGCCGCTAAAGCCGACCAGCAGAGAGCTGACTGCGACTGTCCATGCGCACGCCGCGAGTGCCAGTTGCCAGCGTCGAAGCCCCGCTGGCACGGGTTCATAGCCGCCGCCGCTCGATTCGCGCTTACGATCCAGCCGCCAGGCGAGCACGAAGAGGCTCGCCGCGGCGGCAAACGCCACCGCCGCCAGGAGCCGTGACCAAACCGTGAAGAGGTTGAGGAAATATCCGCCCAGCGCCGAGAGGCCAGCCCCGGGGATCGTGTACCGCCACGACGATCGCCTCCAGCCTCCGCGCAGCTCGCTCACGAGCCTTCGGATCGGCATCGCGCGCCTTTCCCTTGACGAGCATGGCGCCATGCGCCTAACCGCGTCGTCACCGCGGCTTGCATCACGGAGAGCATCGACGGTCAGCGGACCCTTCTCAACTGGCCCAGGCGTGGCTTGGTGCTGCTAGCGCGTCGCTGCGCAGCGGTGGACGACGCGGATCGTCGACCGTGTCTAGGCGGGGCGCGGCGCGGCGGAGGACCGAAGTGCCCGCAACTCGCGCCGAGCGATGTACGCCGCCAGCGCAGCCACGAATAACGCGAGGCCGCCGTGGAGGCCATGCACGTAACCGTTGCCGGGATCGTTCACGTCGCCGACAAGGAAAACCTGAACTGTTCCGAGTAGCGCCAAACCAAACGACACACCAATGTTCCGCCAGACTCGCCACCACGCGCCGAACGAGGCGAGGACCACGAATACCTCTGCCGGATGAACGACCGCTGCTCCGACTAACTGGTGGGCGTCGAGCGCACCACTCTCGCCGAAGATCCACGAGGCGATCAGATAGACCTGCACGATCACGCCGAACACCACGATCACCGACAGCACGAGGCTGATCCACCTGAAGGCGCGCGGCATCGGCGCATCCTCCACGATCGCCCGACATCGCGCAAGCGCCCTGATCGCGCGTCTCGCCACCGTTGCCGTCCGGTACGTCACCGGGTAGATCACGAACCGATCGACGCTTGTCCACATGACCGGCGAGCGAGGAACCAGCGACGGAAGTTGAGGGACAAGCGGGTCGCGACGGAACCCAGATTCGTCGAGCACGAGCGCCCGCGAGGTTGAGAACAGCCGGCCAAGCAAGAGCACCGCGGTCGCGCCAGCGACGAATAGGCCACGCCATACAAATGCGAGACCCACCACCAGCACGAGCATTGGCATGACGCGCTTCGCCTCGGCCTGCCATGACAGTTGAAGACGCTCCCCTTGCGACCTTGTCGCAGCCTGCACGAGCGTCAAAGCTACCGCGAGCCGAGCCGCTGGACCCGCATTGTGCGCAAGCGTGCTGACGGGGGCTCCGCGGGGAGCACCGAGGTGAGCACGACCCGCGCCAACGCGACCTCCTGGACATGCCTGACCCGTGCAAGAAAGCGCCGTGGCGCTTTGCTGCACGAGAGCGGGCGCTGGCGCTGCCGACCGGGTGTTCGCGATCGCCGGTCTCGAGGAGGACGTTGATGAAGGAGCAGCCTTCGTAGTCCTCCTGCTGGAACCAATCGTGAAAGACGTCGAAGATCGCGAGTAGGTGCTCCTCGGCGCTGGCGCCGCGCTCCCTGGCGAAGAACGGTCTGTCTACAGACGCCCGGCCTGAACGAGGCCGGCGTCGGCCGCCCTCCTCGCACCAAGCGACTGCGTGCATAAGTCCGGCGCGACTGGAAACACTTCCGCGAAACGACGAAAGGAGCGAAGGGTGGCTGTGAACCGCGGACGAGGCGGGATCGGGGGAATCAGCCTGGGAGGCATCCTCGTGATCGTCGGGATCATCGTCGCAATCGTTTGGAGCCTGTGGATTGGGCTCATCATCGCCTTGATCGGCCTGATCGCCTTCGGCGGCTTCGTGAGAGGCAGGTGGTATTAGACGGGCGCCGGGCGGAGCCGACGTGGTGTGTCTCGCGGTGTTTCGCTCCGTCGAGGCATGGCGATGATCGTCGGCAGACCCACGACAATGAGGAGCAGCGATGGCGGAACTCACACATCTCGAAGAGAAGCTCGCCGAGGTCACCGGACTGGCGATGGCGGCCCAGTCCGCCGGCAGCAAGATCTCGAAACTCACCGAAAAGCAAGACGCAAGCCTGGTCGCGACGCTGCACAGGATGGCGCAGGAAGCGGCGGAGACCGCCAAGCGCTGCGAGAACGTAGCCGCCAGCTTCGAGGGCAAGAAGACAGCAATTCTCGAGGAAGCGCGCGGGGTGAAGCAGAAGGCGAGCGAGATGATGTCGACGTACCTCGACACCGATGCCGACGCACTCGACGGCTTCGAATTCCTAACGATGGCCGAGGCAGCCGAAGTCGGCCATTGGTCGGTGCTGGAAACGATGAACCAATCGGCGGGCAACGGCGACGTACGCGAGCTCGTCTCGTGGGCGCTACCGATTCAGGAACGCCATTTCCAGGACGTGCTCGAGGGATCCCGAAAGCTGGCGGCTGAGCAGGATCCGAACGAACCCGCCTAGCAATCGACAGTCTGCGTTGGCGCAGCCGGCCTGATCTGCGCACTCGACGCACCGCCGATGAAAAAGGCCCGCACAGCGGGCCTTTTTCATCAGGCGACTTGCGGCAGTGACGCGTGGGAAAATGGGCCTGTGGATTTTGCCGAGCGTGCCAGCCGAAATGAAGAGATCTTCCGTGACGTGAACGAGAAGATCGACGAGGGCGCGGAGCGGCATGGGGTCGCCAGTGCGGTTCGGTATCACTGCGAATGTGGGAGTGCCGCGTGTTTCGAGACCGTTGAGCTACGCCCATCCGAGTACGAGCGGGTTGCGTCTGAGCGCTATCGCTTCGTCGTCCGCCCGGGGCACGAGAACGACCAAATCGAACAAGTTGTGGAGCATCATGAGCGATACCTGATCGTGGAGAAGGTCGGCGAAGCCCGCGAGCAGATCGACCGCGACCACCCTCAGTAGCGCGCCCGAACCCTTCAAGCGACGTCAGTCGTTTCAACAGTGATGCAGCTCATGATCTGCTTCGCGGCGGCGGTGCTGGCGGTCTTCCTGGCGTTGTTCCGGTCGTGAGCGAGTAAATGTCGCGGGGGGCGGGCAGAGCTGAGTGAGTGGAGGGGTCTGCGGTCAAGGCTGAGGCGAGCGTGACGTTGTCGGCGGAGCCTGCGGCGCCCGCGCGTGCCCGCTCGTTGCTCGAGCGGACACTTGCGGAGGCAGGCGTCGAGGAGAGTCGCCGCTTCGAGGCGTTGCTCGTCACCAGCGAATTGGTTTCGAACGCCGTGACCCACGGCAGCAGCCCCGGCGACGAGATCGGCCTTGATGTCAGCCTGAACGGCACGCTACTTCGGATCGCGGTGCGCGACGCCGCCCGAGGGCGGACGATCCCCAACGCGCTAACTCGCGACGAGCACCGACCGGACGGGAGGGGCCTCGCGGTCGTCGACTGGCTTGCGAACTGGTCGGAGGGGATCGTCGACGGCCGGCGCGAGGTTCGCGCCGAGCTGACGCTGTAGAAGGTCTAGCGGAGACACGCCTCCGTGTGAGGCGTCGTCTCACCACCGACGATCTTTCCATCTCGGAAGTAGACCGGCCCAACCGACGACAGTCCATGCGTGCAGCGAGGCTCAGCTCGACTCGGCCTGGCTGCGGCCAGCCCGAAGAGCACGACGACGGCTAGCGCGCAGGCAAACGATGCCAGCGTGACGTGAACGACGGTGTTGCGGCTTCCCAAGACCAGACCCCGAGGATCAAACGCGGGAGACGGCCCAGCGGATACGGCCGCTGCGCCAAGAGCCGCTATTCCGGTCTCGACAGCCTCCTGAGCATTCGATCGTCGAGCCGGTCCGCCGCGTCGAGTGCCTTCGCCGCGCGTCTCGACGTGTTCCGTCCGAAGACCCCGCGGAGGAGCCACTTGCGGGTGAGCCGCACCAGACGCAGCTTGTCGTCGCCCAGATCGGGCGTGCGCCTGGGGTCGAGGTAGAGGTCGATCGCCACCTTCTTGATCAGCGCCGGATCGCTGTCCGCACCGGTGGTCTCCTCGACGCGGTGGGCGAGTAGCGAGGCGAGCACCTGGAGCTCGCGCACCCCCGCGCGCACGGCCACGCCGATCGAGAGCGAGCTCGAAGCGACCATGACCCACGGCACCCGGGCAAAACGTGCGCCGCGCGCAAGCACGCGGACAACGGGTGCCGCAAGCACGACGACAGACTGGATCTTGTCGGCCAGTTCCGGGACGTCGGCGGTGCCGGCGAGAAGCCGCTTCGCCTCAGCAGCCGATGTCACGCGCTCGTCGCTGATCAGGACGCGTTCGACCGCCGAATCCGTGAGTGCTCCAACGGCCGCCACGAGCGAGTCGACGGCCTTTCGAGTGGCCACGGTTGCCCCGTGTGCCGCTGAGGCGGCGCGCATGCCGGGTCAATACCCGATCCGCGCAGAAATCTCGCCTGCGGTTCGTTCGAGCCGCGCGCTCAGTCGTTCGACGAGATCCTCGAGCGAGACCATCGTCCGGTGCACCGCGAGGTTGATCGCCGCCACCGCTCGCCCGTTCTGGGCGCGGATGGGAGCCGCGATCGAACGAAGCCCGTAGGCCAGCTCCTCGTTGTTGACGGCGAGGCCGGCGGCGCGGACGCGTTCGAGCTCGGCGAGCAATTCACGCCGCGCGACGATCGTGTTCGGGCCCCGTTGCGTGAACTGCGTCCGACCGAGCACGTCAGCCAGATCGGCCCCGTCAAGGTCGGCCAACAACACCTTCCCCATCGAGGTGCAGTAGGCGGGGAGGCGCGAGCCGACGTGCAGGTTGAGGTCGATCTCCCGCTGGCCTTGCTGCGCGCTTCGGCAGCGTTCGATGTAGACGATGTCCGTGCCGTCGAGGATGGCCATGTTGACCGTATGGCCCGTGTCGTCACTCAGCTGCTGTAGATGCGGCGCTGCGATCGACCGCAGCTCCATCGAGTTGATCGCGGAGAAGCCGAGGTCGAGCACGCGCGGCCCGAGTCTGTATTTCTTGGTGGCGGTGTCCTGCTGCAGGTAGCCGAGTGCCGCGAGCGTCGCCACGTAGCGGTGCGTTGTGCTCCGGCTCATCCCGACGGTGCGAGCCAGCTCCGACACACCGAGCAGCGGCACCTCGCTGCGGAACGAGCTGAGGATGCTCAGGCCGCGCTCGAGCGACTGCGAGTACGAGCTGTCGCCGGCCGAGCGTTCCACCACCACGTTCTACTATCCGGAACACCGTCTTGACAAGTGGACACCATCCGGCGTAGCGTCGCTCCGTCCCGCAATCCGCCTTCCAGGAGGAGTCGATGGCCGAAGGTACGGAACACGCCGGCGACGCACGCATCTCACGTCGCGAACTGGTCAAGCGCGCGGGGGTCGGCGCAGGAGGAGTAATCCTCTCCGGCGCGGCCGCGGGTCCCGCCTGGGCGCGGCCGAGGGCGCACGACGCGTCCAGCACGATCAAGATCGGCTTCGTCAGCCCGCGCACCGGGCCCGCCGCGGGCTTCGGTGAGCCTGACGGCTACGTCCTCGGCCTCGCGCGCAAGGCGTTCGCCAAAGGCATCACCGTCGCGGGGAAGCACTACTCCGTCCAGGTCATCGACAAGGACGGGCAATCGACTCCGTCACGCGGCGCGCAGGTCGCAAGCGACCTGATCCGCGGCACGAAGGTCGACCTGATGCTGACGACCTCGACACCCGAGACCACCAATCCGGTCTGCGACGCCTCCGAGGCCGCCGGCGTCCCCTGCATCTCGACGGTCGTGCCGTGGGAAGCGTGGTACTTCGGCCGCGGCGCGAAGCCCGGCAAGCCCTCGCCGTTCCGCTTCACCTACCACTTCTGCTTCGGCGTCCAGCAGTTCGCCGACAACTACACCCACCTCTGGCCGCAGGTGGCGACGAACAAGAAGGTCGGCGTCATGTGGCCGAACGACGCAGACGGCAACGCGATCCGCGCCGCTCTCGGCCCGCTGCTCGAGAAGGCCGGCTACACGATCGTCGACCCGGGCGCGTACCAGGACGGCACCAACGACTACTCCGCGCAGATCGGCAAGTTCAAATCGGAAGGCGTCCAGATCTTCAACACGTTCCCGATCCCGCCCGACTTCGCGACGTTCTGGCGCCAGGCGGCGCAGCAGGGCCTGACGAAGCAGATCAAGATCGCGCAGATCGCCAAGACCGGCCTTTTCGCCTCGCAGGTCTCCGCGCTCGGCTCGCTCGGCTTCAACTTGGCGAGCGGCGCCTACTGGGGCCCGACATGGCCGTACCACTCCTCGCTGACCGGCGTCACGAACAAGGCGCTCGCCGCCGGCTACCAGAACGCCTCCGGCAAGCAATGGAACCAGCAGCTCGGGCCGAGCCTCGCGCTCTTCGACGTCGCGGCGGCCGCGCTCAAGGCGAGCGGCGACCCGAAGGACAAGACCAAGGTCGCGAACGCGATGAAGCACCTGAGCGTGATGACGCCGCTCGGGCAGCTCCACTGGGGCACCGGCGGCGCCAAGAATCCGGTGCCGAACGTCGTCACGACGCCGATCCCGGGCGGCCAGTGGATCCGCGGCAGCGGCAAGTACAAGTACGTCTGGGTGTTCTGCGAGCACACCGACGACCACCGCATCCCGATCCAGGCGAAGCTCAAGCCGTACGGCTAGAACCTCATCACGTGGAGGAATCGATCCTCGACGCCGTCGGGATCCGCAGGCGCTTCGGCGCGCTGTCGGTTCTCGACGGCGTCGACTTCTCCATCGGGCGAGGTGCGGCCGTCGGCATCGTCGGCCCGAACGGCGCGGGCAAGACGACGCTGCTGAACGTCCTCTCCGGTGCACTGCCGCCGAACGCCGGCACGATCACCTTCCTCGGTGCGGACGTCACCCGCACGAGCGCGGCGCGCCGCTGCCGTCTCGGCGTCGGCCGCGCGCACCAGGTGCCGAAGCCGTTCGGCGGGATGACCGTCTTCGAGAACGTGTTTGTCGGCGCGGCGACCGGGGCGGGGCTGCGGCGGCAGAAGGCGTACGAGCGGTGCTTCGAGGTGTTGGAGCTGTGCGGCCTCGTCGCCCAGGCGAACCGACGCGCCGAGAGCCTCGGGCTGATCGAGCGGAAGCGGCTCGAGCTGGCGCGGGCGCTGGCGACCAATCCGGTGGTCCTGCTGCTCGACGAGATCGGCGCCGGCCTGACGGACGCCGAAGCCGCGGAGCTCGTCGACACGATCCGCGGGCTTTCGGCCCTCGGCGTCGCGATCGTCTGGATCGAGCACATCGTCCACGTGCTCGTCCAGGTGGTCGAGCGACTCGTCTGCATGGACGCCGGCCGCGTGATTGCCGACGGCACCCCCGAGGCCGTGATGCACGACGCGGCCGTGATCGACGCCTACCTGGGGACGGCGGTCGCATGACGGTGCTTGCCGTCGAGCAGCTGTTCGCGCGGCATGGGCTGCTGCAGGCGGTGCGCGATGTCACGTTCACCGTCGACGAGGGCGAGACCGTCGCGTTGGTCGGCGCGAACGGCGCCGGCAAGACGACGCTGCTACGGGCGATCGCAGGCGCGCACAGGCCGGCCGCCGGGTTCGTCCGCTTCGACGGCGACGACGTGACCCGCGTGCCCGCGCACCGCCGGGTCGGCCGCGGCATCGTGCTTGTGCCGGAGGGCAGGCGCCTCTTTCCCGGCCTGACTGTCGAGGAGAACCTGCTGGTCGGCGCGCAACGCGGCCGCCCCGGCCGCTGGACGGTCGAGACCGTGCTCGAGGTCTTCCCGATGCTTCACCCGCTGCGGGGCGCGCGGGCGGCGACCCTCTCCGGCGGCGAGCAGCAGGCGACCGCGATCGGCCGCGCGCTGATGGCGAACCCGCGGCTGCTGCTGCTCGACGAGGTCTCGCTCGGCCTCGCGCCGATCGTCGTCGACGCCGTCTACGCGTCCCTGCGGACGGTGATCGACCAGGGAGCGACGATCCTGCTCGTCGAGCAGGACTTGACGCGCGCGCTCGCCGTTGCCGACCGCGTGTTGTGCATGCTCGAGGGTCGCATCGTGCTCGCCGGCGAACGTGCCGAGCTGACGCGCGAGCAGATCACCGAGGCGTACTTCGGCCTGCATACCCGGCGCGAGGTGAGCGCATGACCTGGGTCAACGCGGTCGTCCAAGGGATCCTGCTCGGCGGCGTCTACGCGCTGCTCGCCACCGGGCTCTCGCTGATGTTCGGCGTGATGCGGATCATCAACCTCGCGCACGGCGACCTCGCCGTGCTCGGCGCGTACCTCATCCTGGTCGTGCTCGACCACTGGAACACGTCGCCCTTCCTCGCGCTCGTCCCCGTCCTGCCGGTGATGCTGGTGATCGGCTACATGCTGCAGCGGACGATCCTCGAGCGCAGCCTCCGCTCGGGCATCCTCGTGCCGCTGCTGACCACCTTCGGGCTCTCGATCGTGATCCAGAACCTGCTGCTGCAGGAGTTCTCGCCCGACGTGCGCTCTCTCGGCGGCCAGGCCGGCGTCATCGCGACCGACAGCTGGCGCCTGTCCGGCAAGATCTCGATCTCGGCGATCGGCGCGCTCGTGCTCGGAACGGCGATCCTGATCCTGGGCGGGCTGCAGCTCTTCCTCTCGAAGACGCAGATGGGCCGGCAGATGCGGGCAACGGCGCAGGATCCCGACGCGGCCGAGCTGGTCGGCGTCGACTCGAAGGCGGTCTACGCGCGCGCGACCGCGATCGCTGTCGCCGTGGCGGCGATCGCCGGCATGTTCCTGGCGATCCGCTCGACCTTCTATCCCTTCGCTGGGCCGACGCAGCTGATCTTCGCCTTCGAGGCGGTCGTGATCGGCGGCCTCGGTTCGCTGTGGGGGACGCTCGTCGGCGGGATCGTGCTCGGCGTCGCCCAGACGATCGGCGCACAGATCGACCCGCAGTACTCCGTGCTGGCGGGCCACCTCGTCTTCCTCGCCGTGCTCGCGTCGCCGCGCGGCGGCTTCTTCCGGCTGCGGGGGGCGACGATCTGACCGCCACGCCGTACACCGTCGAGCGCTGGGATCGGCTCTCGATCTCGCTCACAGGCGTTGCCTGGGTGCTCGCCGGCGCGCTCGTCTTCGTGCCGGTCCTGCTGAGCGCGGACACGACGCAGAAGATGACGTCGCTGCTGATCCTGATCCTGCTCGCGGCGATGTGGAACGCGCTCGCTGGTTACGGCGGCCTCGTCTCGGTCGGGCAGCAGGCGTTCATCGGCCTCGGCGCCTACGGCACCGTCTGGCTGACGCACCACAACATGAAGCCGTACCAGGCGATGGTCGTGGCCGCGCTCTTCTGCGGCGCGCTCGCGGTCCCGCTCTCGTTCGTCGTGCTGCGCTTTCGCGGCGCGGCGTTTGCGATCGGGATGTGGGTCGTCGCCGAGGTGGCGATGATCTTCGTCTCGTTCGACCAGTCGCTCGGCGCCGGCACGGGCACGTCGCTGATCGAGCTCAACTACTACTCGCCGGACCAGCGCCAGGAGTACACGTACTGGCTCACACTCGGCATGGCCGTCTTCTTCCTCGGCGTGGTGTTCGTTCTGCTGCGCAGCCGGCTCGGGTCGTCGCTGCAGGCGATTCGCGACGACGAGGAAGCGGCCGCGTCCCTCGGCGTGCGCGTCGTCACCAACAAGCGAATCTTGTTCGTGATCGCCGCGGCCGGCTGCGGCGCCGCCGGGGCGATGACGCTCGCCAACACGCTGTTCATCGAGCCGACGTCGATCTTCGGCGTCGACTGGACCGCCTACATGATCTTCATGGTGCTCGTCGGCGGGCTCGGCACGTTCGAGGGGCCGATCATCGGCGCGCTCGTGCTGTTCGCGATCCAGAACGAGTGGGCCGACAACGGGGTCTGGTACCTCGTCGGGCTCGGCGCGACGGCGATCCTCTTCGCGCTCCTGCTGCCGCGCGGCGTCTGGGGCACGATCGAGGAGCGGTTCGGCTTCCGCGTGATGCCGGTGGGCTATCGGTTGCGAAGGCACTAGCGAAAGGAGTCAGCATGGCCACCGTCCAGCAAGAGATTCGCGAGGTGAAGCAGTTCATCGGCGGCGAGTGGGTGGACGCCGCCGGCGGTGCGACGTTCGACGACCTCGACCCCTTCACGGGCGACGTGGTCGCGCACGTGCCGGCGAGCGGACGAGAGGACGCGGCGAGCGCGATCGACGCGGCGGCCGCGGCGTTCCCGGCCTGGTCGCAGTCGGCGCCGGCCGAGCGCCAGGGCGTCTTCCTCAAGGCCGCCGACATCCTCGAGAGCCGGCAGGACGAGGTGGTCGGCCTGCTCGCGCGCGAGACCGGCTGCACGTTCGGCTTCGGCATGTTCCAGATGCACTTCGTGCCGAACCTGCTTCGCCAGGCCGCGGCGCTGCCGTACCAGCCGGTCGGACAGGTGATCCCGTCCGACAACCCGGGCACGTTCGCGCTCGGCGTCCGCCGGCCCGCCGGCGTCGTCGGCGCGATCGCTCCCTGGAACGCCGCGTTGATCCTCTCGGCCCGCTCGATCGCGTCGCCGCTCGCGCTCGGCAACACGGTCGTACTGAAGCCCTCGGAGCTGTCGCCGATCGTCGGCGGGACGCTGTGGGGCGAGATCTTCACCGAGGCCGGGCTCCCGGCCGGCGCGCTCAACATCGTCACGCACGCGCCCGGCGAGGCGGGTCCGATCGGCGACGAGCTCACCGAGAACACCGCGGTCCGCCGAATCAACTTCACGGGCTCGACGGCCACCGGACGGAAGCTTGCGGAGGCGGCCGGCCGGAACCTGAAGCGGATCGTGCTCGAGCTCGGCGGCTACAACCCGCTGATCGTGCTCGGGGACGCCGATCTCGAATACGCGGTCAACGCGTCGGCGTTCGGCGCCTTCCTGCACCAGGGGCAGATCTGCATGTCGGCGCGGAAGATCATCGTCGAGCGCTCGATCGCCGACGAGTTCGTGCCGCGGCTCGCCGAGAAGACGAAGACGCTCAAGACCGGCGACCCGAAGGAGATGGACACGATCATCGGGCCGCTGATCACCGAGCACGCGCTTGCGACCGTGAAGAGCCGTGTCGACGACGCCGTCGCCAAGGGCGCAAAGCTGCTGGTCGGCGGTGAGGCGGCCGGAGCCTGCTACCGAGCGACGCTGCTGACCGACGTCCCCGACGACTCGGACTTCGCGCGGATCGAGACGTTCGGGCCGGTCGCGGCGATCGAGATCGTCGACGGGCCGGAAGAGGCGGTCGCCCGCGCCAACGCGACCGCGTACGGCCTCGCCTCCGGGATCATCACCTCCGACCCGGAGCGCGGCTACGGCCTCGCGCAGCAGCTCGACGCGGGGATCGTCCACGTGAACGACCAGCCCGTCGGCGACGAGCCGCAGATGCCGTTCGGCGGCGTCAAGGACTCCGGCTTCGGGCGCTTCGGCGGGCAGGCCGCGATCGACGAGTTCACCGAGTTGCGCTGGATCACTCTCCAGGCGGGGACGCACCCCTTCCCCTTCTGACCGATGGCCGAGATCGTCAGCCTTGCGGATGCAGTGCGTGAGCTCGTCGATGACGGGCAGACGGTCGCGCTCGAAGGGTTCACGCACCTGATCCCGAACGCCGCTGGGCACGAGCTCATCCGCCAAGGGCGGCGCGACCTGACGCTGGTCCGCATGACCCCCGACCTCGTCTACGACCAGCTGATTGGCGCCGGCTGCGCGCGCAAGCTCGTCTTCTCGTGGGGAGGCAATCCGGGCGTCGGCTCGCTGCACCGTCTGCGCGACGCGGTCGAGCACGGCTGGCCGGTGCCGCTCGAGCTCGAGGAGCACTCGCACGCCGGCATGGCCGCGGCCTACGCCGCCGGCGCGGCGAACCTGCCGTTCGGGATGCTGCGCGGCTACGAGGGCACCGACCTGCCACCGCGGACGAGCGTGGAGCGCGTCACCTGCCCGTTCACCGGCGAGGTGCTTGCGGCGGTGCGCGCCCATCGGCCGGACGTCGGGATCATCCACGCCCAGCAGGCCGATCGGGCGGGCAACGTGCAGCTCTGGGGCATCGCAGGCGTGCAGAAGGAGACGGTGCTCGCCTCGACGCGGTCGATCGTCACTGTCGAGGAGATCGTCGACGAGCTCGAGCCACGCCCCGGTGCGATCGTGCTGCCGGCCTGGGTGGTCGACGCGGTCGCGCCCGCACCCGGCGGCGCGCATCCCTCGTACGCGCACGGCTACTACGACCGCGACAACGACTTCTACATCGCGTGGGACGCGATCAGCCGTGACCGCGACACCTTCACAGCCTGGCTCGACGAGCACGTGTTCGGGACCGTGGTCGCGTGAGCTATACGACCGACGAGATGATGGCGGTCGAGGCCGCGCGGCGGCTGCGCGACGGCATGGTGTGCTTCGTCGGCATCGGGCTGCCGAGCCTGGCCGCGAACCTGGCGCGCCGGACGCACGCGCCCGGTTGCGTGCTCGTCTATGAGAGCGGCGCGATCGGCGCGAAGCCGGAGCACCTGCCTCTGTCGATCGGCGACGGCGAGCTCGCCGAGACCGCTGTCGCGGTCGTGTCGGTGCCGGAGATGTTCTCGTACTGGCTACAGGGCGGCCGCATCGACGTCGGCTTTCTCGGCGCCGCACAGATCGACCGCCACGGCAATCTGAACAGCACCGTGATCGGCGACTACGACACTCCGAAGGTGCGGTTGCCCGGAGGCGGCGGTGCGCCCGAGATCGCGATCGGCGTCCAGGACGTCTTCGTGCTGCTGCGCCAGACGCCGCGCGGCTTCGTCGAGCGACTCGACTTCACGACGTCGCTCGGCAGCCGCGTGCGGGTCGTCGTCACCGACCTCGGCGTGCTGGAGCCGGTCGACGGCGAGCTGACGTTGACTCGCGTCCATCCCGGGGTGACGGTGGAACAGGCTCGGGAGGCAACGGCCTGGCCCTTGCGGGTCGCGGCCGACGTGCGGGAGACCACGCCGCCGACCGAGGGCGAGCTGTCGGCGCTCCGGTCGCTGACCGTGAAGGAGGCGGCATGAGCGAGATCGTGCTGCCGGACGATCCCAGCTTCGGGCCAGACGTCCAGCTCGACTATCCCGGCTACCGCTCGACCAGGCTGCGCGCGCCGAAGCGCCCGCTCGTCAGCCTGCCCGAGGAGTTCCATACGGTTGACGGTCCCGTCTTCAGCGAGGACGACCTCGCAGAGCTCGACGCCGACCTCACCCGCCAACACGACGGCGAGCCGCTCGGCGAGCGCATCACGATCAGCGGCCGGGTGCTCGACGGACAAGGGCGGCCGATCCGCCGCGCGCTCGTCGAGGTATGGCAGGCGAACGCGGCTGGGCGCTACCGGCACGACCTCGACCAGCATCCGGCGCCGCTCGATCCCAACTTCTCCGGTGCCGGCCGCTGCCTGACGGACGACGACGGCAACTACCGGTTCGTCACCGTCAAGCCGGGCGCGTATCCGTGGGGCAACCACGAGAACGCCTGGCGGCCCGCGCACATCCACTTCTCGCTGTTCGGCCGCAATTTCCTGTCGCGGCTGGTGACGCAGATGTATTTTCCCGGCGATCCGCTGCTCGCGGCCGATCCGATTCTGAACAGCATTCCCGATGCGCGGGCGCGCGAGCGGCTCGTGTCGCAGTTCGATCTGGGTCTCACCACGCCCGAGTGGGCGCTCGGGTATCGTTTCGACATCGTCCTGCGCGGCCGCGAGGCGACGCCGATGGAGAAGGCGCAGTGACCACGACCCCGTCGCAGACCGTGGGGCCGTTCTTCGCGATCGAGCTCCCGTATGCCGAGGGCCCCTACGT
>JBKPRG010000163.1:0-6655 GCA_046765815.1 Actinomycetota bacterium | reverse complement strand
GGACTTCACCGGGCGCGAAAACGTCTACCTGAACGGCTCGATCTACGGCCTGTCGCGGGGGACCGTGCGCGAGGCGATGGACGAGATCGTCTCGTTTGCCGAGCTCGAGCCGTTCATCGACCTGCCGGTGCGCACGTACTCGTCCGGGATGTACATGCGCCTCGGCTTCTCCGTGGCCGCCCACATCGAGTCGGACGTGCTGCTGCTCGACGAGGTCTTCGCGGTCGGCGACGAGCAGTTCCAGCGGAAGTGCTTCGGCAAGATCGCCGAGTTCAAGCAGCGCGGCGGCACGATCATTTTCGTCTCGCACGACGCGCAGGCGGTCGAGCGGCTCTGCGACCGCGCCGTGCTGCTGCGCCAAGGCGAGGTCGCGTTCGACGGGCCGACGCAGGAGGCGATCGCCGCGTACCGGCGCCTGCTCGCCGCCGACGCGAATCCGGAGGAGCTCGAGGCGGGGTTGCGCGAGTGGGGGAGCGGCGAGGCCCGCATTGTCTCCGCGCAGCTGCTCGACGCGACCGGCGAGGAGCGCTCGCAGTTCGCCGCTGGCGAGCCCGTGACCGTGCGCATCGTCGTCGCGGCTGACGCGAACGTACCGGCGCCGCGTGTCGCGCTGGAGTTGCGCGACGACGGCGGGCTCGTGCTCGCAAGCACGTCGCGGCCGACCGCCGAGCTCGGCTGGGACGACGCCGCGGGCGAGCGCGAGCTGCGGTTCTACATCGCGCGCCTGCCGCTCGCCGACGGGCGGTTTCACGTGCGCGTCGCTTTGACCGACCCCGCCAACGGCCATCCGCTGCACGCGCTCGACGACGCGCTGCGGCTCTTCGTGTTTCCCGCCGGCGACGCGACCGGCGCCGTCCTCTTCGAAGGCACCTGGACGATGGAGGAGACGGGGTCGAGCGCGCCAATTGGGCGTGCGTGAGCTACCGGGCGTGCCCCGACTGGCCGAGGCTGATGGAGATCGCGCCGGACCTCCAGTTCCGGCACTACAGCCTGCGCGAGGCGCATCTCCCTACGGACGCGTTCGTGCAGCTCGGCGAGCTCGACCTCGACTCGGTCGTGATCTGCTGCGACCGCGAAGCGCACGTGTTCAACCCGGAGCACACCGAGCCGTCGGTCGTCGCCGCGCTGCGGCACACGTACTGGACCGACGTCTTCGAGGCCACCCGGCGCGGCGAGTGACGGCTGTAGCCTCTCGAACAGATGGCCACCGTCGTCGTTCCTTTCCGCGGCAGCGATCCAAAGCGACGGCTCGACCCGGTCGCGGACGAGATTCGGCTGCGGTTGGCCGAGGCGATGCTCGGCGACGTGCTCGAGGCCGCGGTCGCGGTCGGCCGCACGTTCGTCGTCTCGGTGGAGCCACTCCCGGTTCCGCCCGGCGTCGAGCACGTGGTCGACCCGGGGCACGGACAGGGCCTCGCCGTCCGCGCAGCGCTTGACGCCGCCGCGGGTATGCCCTCGCCCTATCTCGTCGTCAACGCGGACCTTCCGTGTGTGACGCCACGCGACCTCCTGGCACTCGCAGGCGCGATTCCCGAGGACGGCCTCGCGATCGCGCGCGCCGCCGACGGCACGACGAACGCGCTCGGCCTCGCCGGCGCCGGCCTGTTCGAGCCGCTCTACGGCGCGGGGAGCGCACAGCGCTACGCGATGCTGGCGCCGTCGCGGCTCGTTCACGTCCCGAACCTCCTCGACGACGTCGACACGCTCGACGACCTGCACCGTGTCGCCGACCGCCTCGGCCCGCGGACACGGGCGGTGCTGGACGAGCTCGACCGCGAGGCAGCGTGAAAATCGCCGTCCTCTCCGGAGGCGTGGGCGGCGCCCGCTTCCTCCGGGGGCTGATCGGTGTCGTCGATCCGCTCGACGTGACGATCGTCGGCAACGTCGGCGACGACGTCGAGGTCCTCGGCTTGCGCATCTCACCCGATCTCGACAGCATCCTCTACACGCTCACCGGGCTGGCCGACGACGAGCGCGGCTGGGGTCGGGCCGACGAGAGCTGGCGCGCGCTCGAGACAGTCGCCGAGCTCGGCGGCGCGTCGTGGTTCCACCTCGGCGACCGCGACATCGGCCTGCACCTCGTGCGCACCGAGCTGCTGCGAGAAGGTGTGCCGCTGTCGGAGGTCACCGAGCGGATTGCGCACGCGCTCGGCCTGCAGGCGGCGCTGCTGCCGGCGACCGACGATCCGGTGCGCACGTTCCTCGAGACGCCGGCCGGAACATTCCCGTTCCAGACCTGGTTCGTCGCGCGCGGCCACCGCGACGAGGTCGATGCCGTGCACTTCGCCGGCGCGCCTGAAGCCGGCGCCGCGCCGGGCGTGCTGGACGCGTTGCGCGGTGCCGATCTGATCGTGATCGCACCGAGCAACCCGTACCTCTCGATCGGCCCGATCCTCGCGGTCGAGGAGATCCGCGACGCGCTGGTCTCGCGGCGGGTCCCGTGCGTCGCCGTCAGCCCGCTCGTCGGCGGCCGCGCCGTCAAGGGGCCTGCCGACCGGATGCTCGCGCGGCTCGCCGGCGGCACCACTCCGGAGCACGTCGCCTCCTGCTACGACGGCGTGATCGACGTGCTCGTCGTCGACGAGAGCGACGCGCCGGACTCGCCCGTCCGCGGCGTCGGCCGCACTGTCGTCACCCAGACACTGATGAGCGACGTGCCCGCCGCGCGGCGGCTGGCGGCGGCGACCGTGCACGCGTCGGAGGCTTTGGCATGAAGTTCCTCACGCCCGTGGGGCGTTGCTGCGCGTGCACGGCCGGAGGGCACAGTGCTCTGCACGGGCCTGGAAGGCCGGGTGCGCGCAGCGGCGGCAGCCTTTCGCGGAGCCCGGCTCCGCCGGGCGGGAGCGAAAGGCGGCCACGACCGTGAGGGTCGCGATCCTCGGCGGGACAGGCAGCTTTGGCCGAGCGCTCGCCGCGCGCCTCGCCGCGATCGGCGAGGACGAGATCGTGATCGGCTCGCGTGACCGCGAGCGCGCCCAGCAGGCGGCGGAGGAGCTCGGCGTCGCCGGCGACACGAACGAGGCCGCGGTCGCAGGCGCCGACCTGGTCGTGCTCGCGGTTAAGGCGGACGGCGCGCTCGACACGGCCCGTGCCGTGGCACGCGCGCTGGGCGACACGCCCCTGCTGTCGGTCGCTACCGCGATCGGGTTCCAGAAGGGCGTCGGCGCGTTTCCCGACCCTGAGGCGCGCAGCCTCGCCGAGCGTGTGCAGGAGCTCGTCGAAGCCCCGGTTGCCGCGGGCCTGCACTCGATCGCCGCGGCGAACCTGGACCAGGAACCGCCCGACGAGGACGCGCTCGTCTGCGGCGACGATCCGCGTGCGAAGGAGCTCGCGCTCGGGCTGGCCCAGAAGCTGGTCGCCGGCCGCGCCCTCGACGCCGGCCCGCTCGCGAGCGCCCGCGCGCTCGAGGGTCTGACCGCCGTGATCGTGAATCTGAACCGCCGCTACAAGGCGCACGCGGGCATCCGCGTCACCGGGGTCCGTTGATCTCCATCATCCCCGTGCGGGGCCTGCCCGAGATCCGGGAGGGCGACGACCTCGGCGCGCTGATCGCCGGTCACGCCGCGCTCGAAGACGGCGACGTCGTCGTCGTCGCGCAGAAGGTGGTGTCGAAGTCCGAGGGGCGCGTGATCAAGATCGACTCGCTCGAGCCCTCCGCCAAAGCGATCGAGCTGGCGGGCGACGAGCGCGACCCGCGCGAGGTCGAGGCGGTACTGCGCGAGGCGAAGCAGATCATTCGTGAGCGCGGACCGCTGGTAATCGCGCAGACGCGGCACGGGTTCATCTGCGCGTCGGCCGGCGTCGACCATTCGAATGCGCCGGAGCAAGGCATGCTCGTGCTCCTGCCGCTCGACCCCGACGCGAGCGCGCGCGCGATCCGCGACCGATTGCGCGAGCTGACGGCGAGAGAGGTCGGCGTCGTCATCACCGACTCGTTCGGCCGGCCGTTCCGGCAGGGGACGACAGATGTGGCGATCGGCGTCGCCGGCCTGGAGCCGATTCTCGACCTGCGCGGAACCACTGACCGCGTCGGCTACGAGCTGCGGTCGAGCCGCGTCGCGATCGCCGACGAGATCGCAGCCGCCGCGGATCTTTCGCGCGGGAAGGCGGAAGGAGTGCCCGTCGTGCTCGTACGCGGGCTGCGAATCGAGGGCGACGGCACGGCGCAGGAACTCGTGATCGAGCCCGAGCTCGACCTCTTCCGCTAACAGTTTGTTTACACCACTGACGCCAAACCGGCGTCGGTTCGCTACCGTTCCGCGGTCGTTCGCGGGCTCCACCTTCCGCAGCCCGCCTGAGCGAGAACCCCCCAAGCCAACTGCGGACACTCGGGCAAGGAGGACGAGACATAGCTGTGCGTTACCTGCTGCGGCGGGTGAGCCGCGCGCGCGCGCTCCTCGCGGCAATGACGATTCTCGGCGGTGGCGCCGCCATCCTGGCGGCCGTCGCGCACGCCCAGCAGACGGTGCGGCCGGCCGACCCGCCGGTGACCGAGCTGCGGTCGCTCGCCGACCACTACCGTCGCGTCACCTGGGAGTTCCAGCGCGCCGCGCGGACCCGGCCGACCTCGACGTCGTTCTCCTACCGGCGGAGCACAGATCGCGCCTACCTGCGGTGGACGATCGAGTCCTGGACGCGCCGCGCCTATCGTGCCCGCGGGGTCGCACTGCGCACGCTCAGCCGGAAACTTGCTGTTCGGCTCCCTTCGCCGCCCGCGCTCCGCGCCTCCCGCGCGCGCGAGTTGAGCTACACCAAGCACCTGACACTCGCGCTCCGTCGGATCTACCCGGGTCGCATCACGCGAAGCTTCACCTCCGCTCGCGCGCGCACCGATCGCGCCACTCTTCGCCTCTGGCAGCGCCGCGAGGCCGCCGCGGCACTGCTCGTTGCGCGCCACGGCGTGCGTCAGGCCCGCATTGCGGGCTGGCTCAGCGACGCGTTCCTCTGCATCCACCGCTTCGAAGGCGCCTGGACGTCGAACACCGGCAACGGCTACTACGGCGGCCTGCAGATGGACCGGCGCTTCATGAGCATGTATGGTCACGACTTCGTCGGCCGCTGGGGAACTGCCGACAACTGGCCGGTCTGGGCCCAGCTCGAGGCCGCCGCGCGCGCCTATCCCGCCCGCGGTTTCACCCCGTGGCCGAACACGGCCCGGGCCTGCGGCCTCTTATAGGTATCAAGCCAGGTTCGCGCCGAGCCGATGTGGTTGATCGATGGCGCGGATCACTGCGGCAGCAGCGCCGGCTCAGGCCGGTATCTCGACGAACGGGGGTGCCCGTCCCGAGGCCTTGGTCCAGTCCTACCGGCGCGTGGCGGAGGTCTTCCACGACGTCATGTCTGAGCAGAGCCTCGACGCGCTGCTCGACCGCATCGCCGACACGCTCGCCGAGCTGATGCCGTACGACGCGCTGCACATCTACGAGGCTGACGACGCTCGCCGCGAGCTCGTGCCGGTGTTCGCGCGCTCGCCTGACTATCAGGAAGAGATCATGAACGACCGCCCGAGCTATGGCGCCGGGCTGACCGGCTGGGCAGTCTCCAACCAAACCCCGGTGTGGACAAACCGCGCCGACCTCGATCCCCGGACGCACGTGATCCCGGGCACGCCGAACGACCCCGAGGCGCTGATCGTCGTACCGCTGATCGCGCGTGGCGCGGTCAAGGGCGCGCTCAACATCTACCGCCTCGGCGCCGACGCGAGCTTCCATCAACACGAGTTCGAGCTCGCGAAGTGGTTCGGCGACGCCGCCGCGCTCGCGCTCGACAACGCGCACATCCGCGCCCGCCTGGAGCGGCTTGCGCAGACCGACTCGCTGACGGGCCTCTACAACCACCGCTACTTCCACGAGCGGCTGCGGTCGGAGTTGACGCGCGCGTCGCGGTCGCACGACTTGGTCTCCGTTCTGATGTTCGACCTCGACGACTTCAAGCGCGTCAACGACGTGTACGGGCACGGTCTCGGCGACGAGCTGCTGCGCGAGGTGGCGACCGTCGTCTCCAAGCTCGTGCGCGGCTCCGACGTGCTCTGCCGCATCGGCGGCGAGGAGTTCGGCGTGATCATGCCGTCGTGCGATGCGAGCGACGCGCTCGGACTTGCGACGCGCGTCATCGCTCAGCTCCGCGACACCGAGTTCGAGCCGGCGGGCCATGTGACCGTTTCGATCGGCGTCGCGCAGGGACCGAAGGACGCGATGAATCCGCGCGAGCTGATCGCGTGCTCCGAGGCCGCGATGATGACGGCGAAGGCGCATGGCAAGAACCAGGTCGTGCTCTACGGCGAGCGCGAGACTGAGCGGCCGGGCGCCAAGCAGGGCGCGCGCGACGCCCGTTCGATCGCGCACCTGAAGATGCTGCAGTCGTTGGCGGGCAAGCTCAACCGCCTCAATGACGTGCGCCAGATCGGCGAGGCGATCGCGACCGAGCTGCGGTTGCTCATCGACTACCACAACTGTCGCGTCGTGCTCCGCCGCGGCGACGACCTGCTGCCGATCGCGTTCGTCGGCGAGCACGATGCCGGCGCGGGAGCCGCGGCCGACATCTACACGACCAAGGTTGGCCAGGGGGTCACCGGCCGCGCAGTGGAGAAGGGCGAGTCGCTGCTGATTCCGAACGCGCTCGAGTGTGAGTTCGCGTACCGCATCCCCGGGACAGC
>JBKPRG010000162.1:0-8129 GCA_046765815.1 Actinomycetota bacterium | reverse complement strand
TCGCAAGGTCTGCGTTAAAGCTGCCGAAAGCTGCCGCGCAGGGGCTGGGCTACACTGCGATTTCCCCGGGGCTATAGCTCAGTTGGGAGAGCGCCTGGATCGCACCCAGGAGGTCGCCGGTTCGAGCCCGGCTAGCTCCATCGCCCGAAACCGGCCCTGGCGCTGCCTTTCCCGCAGCGCCGAGTTTCTGACGGAGAACCTGTCAGGTCGCGACTAGAGGGGCTGGCGCGGGCCGGTGCGGGCCGTGCAGAGCAGCGGCCCGCACACGGTGTCACTTGAGCGGCTTCAGTGCAGGACGATCGATCCGCTGAGCGTGCCCGAACTGACGCCCGTTGCCTGGTTCGCTGTGCTGTGCAATGTGAAAGTGCCGGTCGTGTGGGCGAAGCGTCCCGTTCCGCCCGTGATCGTGTAGACCTCGACGACCGAGATCACGCCAGGAGTACTTGTGAGGGTCGCTTGTCCGGCAACGCTGGCGGTCAGCGTGTCACCGTTCGCTGCCGTGAACGTGGCGGCACCCGTTGAAGACCTCGTTATGACATTGACCTGCAATGTCACATGCTCTCTGTACTTGCCGAGATAGGTGGCATTCCCCGTGCCCGTCCGATTGACTGACAAGACCGGGAAGACGAGCTGGTTCGCTTCAACCGCGTGAACGGTTCCTTTGAACGGAGTTGCTGCCGCCACCCCGCTGGTTGCAATGAGCGCCAGCGCGACCGCGGAAGCTGCGATCAGTGCAAAGAACAGCCTACGACGCATCTTCAGTTCCTCCCCCCTAGTAGCCGCTGGGTACCGCACCCCAATCCTGTACGGAGTTCGAACCGATGCCTGCGCTGCTCGTACCCAATCTCCAATTTCGCATGCCTGACGCCTAAAAAGACGCTTGCAATACCGCATCGTTGACACGAAAGAGGCCGCTTCGCGCGGCCTCGTTCGCGTCGGTGAATCGCTGAGCTAGGCGTCGTACCGGCCGACGAGCCCGGCCGCCTGCGGCCGGCCCTTGTGCCCGGCTGCCTGCATGATCGGCGGGACTTCCGGGTCGGAGACGAAGCTCTGCCAGCCGTCGGCGTCCCAGTCGAACAACGCCCAGAGGCGATCGGGCTCGTTGGGGTCGCGAAACACGGTCGCGCCCTTGGACCCGTGCTGCTTGCGCTTCTCGGCGCCCTTGGTCGAGAAGATGCTCAGAAAGCGGTCGTAGTCCTCGACCCGTGTCGTTGCCAGAATCACTGCTCTCCTCCTTGTTCTGAGCGGCATCTCAGGTCGATGCCGATGTGCAGCGAGCCTGCGCGCCGCAACGCCTCGGCGGAATGGGGTAAACGCCCTATTCGGCTCGAACGAGGTTGTGCTCGAAGGCCCAGACCGTCGCCGCGGCTCGGCTGCGCACGCCGGCCTTCTCGTACAGGTGCTCGACGTGGTGCCCGACGGTCTTGACCGAGATCTGGAGATCGTCGGCGATCTCCTGGTTGGACTTGCCGCGTACGAGCACGAGGAGGATCTCGAGCTCGCGCTGCGTCAGCCCGGACGGAAGCTCGCGCGGTCGCTGCTGCACGCGATGCCCGGCGGCGGCCAGCACGGCGTCCACCGCCTCCGCGTCGAGCCGGTCCTCTTTGGCCTCATGCAGCAGGTCCGCCTCCGCCGCGGCGGCTTCGAGAGCCGGCCTGTACGGCCGCGACTCGCGCATCGCGCCGTAGCAGTCGGCCGCCGCGAGGATTCGGGCCGCCTGCTCGAGTCCGGGCGCGCGCGTGCCGCGGTGGTAACCCGAGCCGTCAAGCCGCTCGTGATGCGAGCCGGCCAGAGCCCCGATCGGCGCCAGTTCTCGGGATTGCGCGAACGCGCGCTCCGTGAAGTGCGGGTGAAGTCGCACGCGCTCCCATTCTCCGAACCCGAGCGGACCCGGCTTCTCCCAGATCGCATTCGACACGCCGACTCTGCCGAGGTCGTGCGCGAGGGCGGCTCGCCGCAGGGACGCCACCGACGTTGGCGACAGCCCGAGCCGCCAGGCGGCGGCCTCCGCCAGGTCGGCCACGCCCGTCGAGTGCTCTCGAAGCCACGGGGACTTGAGGTCGGTGAGTGCGGCGATCGCCATGAACGCGGCGTCGACTCGCTCATCCCCGAACCAGACCTGCGGGAACGGCTCGATCTCGAGCGCCTGCTCCCACATGCGCGTCTCGTCCAACTCGGATAGCAGCTCGTCGAAGTTCCGCAGCGCGATCTCGGCCAGCCGGGGCTCGTACGCAGCACCCGTTCGACGTTCGAGGACAGCTCGCGCTTCGTCTGGGCCTGCGGCAGAGAGGAACAGCGAGATGTCGCGCGCCACGTGCAAGAGACGCATCGACAATGGAATCGCGTCGCCTTCTGTGTTGGGGAAGCCGCGCCCGTCCCAGCGGGCGAAGACGAACTCGAGCGCCGCCTGAACGTTCACGCCGAGCTCGAGCCAACCGGCAAATCGCTGGGCGACCTCACACATCGTCGCGAACCCCTCCCGAGCCCTCGGACCGGCGTTGGCGATGGCGTCCTGAATGAGCGCTTCGCGGATCTCCGGAGGGCGGCCCGCGCCGATGTTCGCACGGTAGAACGCAAGCACCTCCGCGGGGTTGGTCGAGTCGATCAGGAAGAACGCTGCCCTGTGCGCGATGTCGTCGTCGTACACCTGGATCGCTTCGTGGCCGTTCGAGGTGCAGCCCGAGGCGTGTAGAAGCGCGACGTAGTACGTGTCCGCGAGCTCCTTCGCCGATGCGCCGGCGAGCTCACCGAGACGGACCGCGAGCACGGCGGACCGCAACGCATGCTCGAGCGGCTGTCCGGTACCGAGGTCGGTAGCGAGTGAGAGGGCTCCGACCACCTCGGCAGCGCGGATCGGCCGATTGCTCGACGATGGAATCGCCTCGACCGCTCCAGGAGTGTTCGTCGCCACCTCGCGATCCTACGGCGGCGAACGCCGTAGTGGTAAGGATTCGCCGTGGCCACGCCCGCGCGACTCAGACTCTCGCGGCAGCAGATCCTCGCGTTCCGCCGGCGGGTCGGCGCGCTCGACGAGCGGATGCCGATGAGCGCGGCCTCGCTGCGGCGCGCGGCCTGGGCCGGGCTGCAGGACAGCGTGCCGCGGGCGGCTCTCTTGTCACTGCACGCACGCGTCGACGGGGTCGAGTCGTCGACCTGGGAGCATCCCTCGCTCACCCAGCTCTGGGGGCCTCGCTACAGCACGTATGTCGTCCCCAAGCGCGACTTCGCGCTGTTCTCGCTGGGGAGGCGTCCAGACAACGTCAAGGGTCGCCTACGGGCCGAGCAGATAGCCGAGCGCGTGCACGCTCACCTCGACGGCGCGCGCATGACCGACCGCGAGGTGATGGGCGCGCTCGGGATCGGCAACTCGATCAGGTACGCCGCAACGACGGGCACCGTCGCCATCCGCTGGGAGGGAGCGCGAGCGCCGACCGTCTGGACCGTGCCGGCCGCAGCGATCGACCCGGCCGACGCGACCCGAGAGCTCGCCCGGCGTTACCTCCACATCTTCGGTCCGACGAGCGCTGACAGCTTCGCCCGCTGGGCAGGGATCTCGCGGCGCTCGGCGGCCGCCGCCTTCGCCACCCTCGAGGGATCGCTGTTGCCCGTTCGCTCGCCGCTCGGCGACGAATGGCTACTGGCTGACGACGAGGAGGGCGCGCTCGCCGCCGAGACCGATCCCGCGCCTGCGCGCCTGCTGCCGAGCGGTGATGCCTACTTCCTGCTCGACGGAGCAGAGCGGGAGCTACTCGTCCCGCGCGTCGATCAACGGCCCAAGCTCTGGACGCCCCGTGTGTGGCCGGGCGCGCTCCTCGTGGCAGGCGAGGTCCGCGGCACCTGGAGACGCGACCAGCACACCGTCCGGATCGACGCCTGGGCGCGCCTGTCGCGCGCGATGCGCGACGCGATCGAGGCCGGGGCGAGCACCCTGCCCCTCCCGGGAGTCGAGCGCGGCATCGACGTGGTCTGGAACGCGTGAAGCTCTACATCCTCCACGGCGGCGACTGCTGCGTCGACAAGGGGCGGATCTTCACGCCCGGCGTCGACGAGGGGAAGTTGCTTCGCATCCCGATCCCGCTGTTCCTCGTCGAGACCGACGACGGGGAGCGCGTCCTCGTGGACACCGGGATGCACCCTGTGCACGTCGACGATCCGGAGCACACCTTCGGCGATATGTCGCCGTACAACGAATGGATCCTGCCGATGATGCGGCGGGAGGACACGCTCGAGCACCGGCTCGGCGAGCTCGGCATGTCGGTCGACGACATCACGCACGTCGTCAACACGCATCTGCACTTCGACCACTGCGGGCAGAACTACCTGTTCACGAAGGTGCCGATCATCCTGCAGCGCGAGCACTACGCGGTCGCGATGGAGAACCCGGACTACCCGCACGAGTACTTCGACCTGCCGGAGCTCAACTACGAGCTGGTCGAGGGCGACGTGCAGCTCTTCCGCGGCATCCGGGGAATCACCGCGCCCGGCCATGCTCCAGGCCTGATGGCGTTGCTCTTCGAGCTGACTAACTCGGGAAGCATCCTGCTCTGCACGGACGCGATCGATACCCAGGAACACCTCGACCACGACATCTGGGACCACTGCCCCGAGCCGGTGACCGCGAAGGAGAGCGCGGAGAAGCTGAAGCGGATCGCGGCGGAGGAGAACGCGACGATGCTCTTCGGCCACGACCTCGCACAGTGGAGGACCCTCCGGCTCGCGCCGCAGTACTACGACTAGATCGCACGGGGTTGTAACCCGCCTGTCGATTCCGCGACACTCGAGGCGTGACATCTACGGCGCTCGAACGTCGGCTCGCCGCCGTCATGTTCACGGACATGGTCGGCTACACGGCGCTGATCCAGGCGGACGAGCGCACGGCGGTCGACAAGCGCGCGCAGTACTGGCGCACGCTGGAGAGCCACCACGGCGCGCACGACGGCACGATCGTGCAGCGGCTCGGGGACGGGAGCATGAGCATGTTCCCGAGCTCGCTGGCCGCAGTCGAGGCCGCGGTGGCGATTCAACGGGAACTGGCGGCCGCGGACGTTCAGGTCCGCATCGGCGTGCACGTCGGCGAGGTGATCGTCGAGCCTGAGCGCCTCACCGGCGAGGCGGTGAACATCGCCGCCCGGATCGAATCGTTCGCGGTGCCCGGCGGCGTGATGCTCTCGGATTCCGCCTTCGACCAGGTCAAGAACCGCGCCGACATCGCCGTCGTCCCACTCGGGCGGTTCCGGCTCAAGAACGTCGGACGGCCGCACGAGCTCTACGCGGTCTCGGCCGAGGGCGTCGTGGTGCCCGATCCCCGGACGCTGGCCGGCAAGGGAGAAGCATTCGCGAGCCTTCCGAGCAACCTCCCGGAATCGACGGTGGCGCTTGTCGGCCGGTCCGGGGACCTGGCGTCACTCGCCGAGCTCGCCCGCGAGCATCGCATCGTCACGATCACGGGACCCGGCGGTGTCGGGAAGACCAGCATTCTCGTCGAGCTCGGACGGCTGCTCTCGCCCGAATTCCTGGACGGGGTCGCGTTCGTCGCGCTGGCCGGCGTCACCGACCCGGCGGACTTCATCCCGGCGCTCGCCGAGACGCTGGACGTGAAGGAGGCCGAGGAACGGACGCTTCGAGACGGCATCGTGGCGCTGGTCGGGGCGAAGAAAGCGCTCCTGCTCCTCGACAACTTCGAGCAGATCGTCGCCGCCGCTCCGGACGTGGCCGACCTGAGCAAGAGCTGCCCGAACCTGCGGATCGCCATCACCAGCAGGACTCCGCTGAGGATCGCGGGCGAGCACGAGTACCCACTCGCACCGCTCGCGGCCCCTTCACTCTCGGACGGCGACTCGAGCGAGTTGCTTGCCGAGTATCCGTCCGTCGCGCTGTTCGTCGAGCGCGCGGCGACGACGAAGGGCTCGTTCGAGCTGAACGACGAGAACGCCGGGGCAGTTGCGGGCGTCTGCCGGCGCCTCGACGGTCTCCCACTCGCGATCGAGCTCGCCGCCGCCCGCCTCCGGCTTCTGACTCCGGAGGCACTGCTCGAGCGGCTCGATCACGCCCTCGACGTGCTCACGTCCGGCCCTCGCGACGCACACGAGCGGCAGCAGACACTTCGCGCGACAATCGACTGGAGCCACTCGCTCCTGACCGAATCGGAGCAGCGTCTGTTCAGGCGCATCGCCGTGTTCTCCGGCGGGTGCACGTTGGCCGATTTGGAGGCCGTCTGCGGGAGCGACGGCGTGAGCACGCTCGATGAGCTGGAATCGCTCGCCGACAAGGCGCTCGTACAGTCCGACGGCTACCGCCTGCGGATGCTGCAGACGATCGCGGAGTACGCGAGCGAGCGTCTCGCCGCCGCCGGCGAGACGGAGGAGATCGCGATGCGGCATGCGCGCCGGTACGCGGCGGTGGCCGGCGAGATCCGAGACGGCATGGAAGGCACCAACCAAGTGGCATCAGTCGCGTGCGGAATCGCCGAGGAGGCGAATCTCCAGACCGCGATCGAGACACTCCTCGCGGCTGCGCACAGTGGTGATTCGGGCGCGTGCGAGACGGGCCTGCGGATGTCCGGCGACCTCCTCATGTACTGGCACGTTCGCGGCAAGAACCTCACGGCGCGCGAGCACGCGGTGGCGTTCCTCGAGGCAGAGCGATCCGGTTCTCCCAGCGTCGGCCGCGCGGGTGCACTTCTAACCGCGGGACTCGCGTCCTGGGCGCTCGGGCAGTTCGAGCGGTCGAACCAGGAATGGGCCGAGGGATATCGCGTCGCGACCGCGGTTGGCGCCGAGCGTGAGCTCTGCCTCGCTGCGACCCTTGGTGCGATCGGCTCGATCGGTTTCGACCTCGACGCAGGGCTGAAGTGGGCGAGCGAGGCCGTCGAGAGGTCTCGAACGCTCGGCTTCAGGTGGGGCGAGGGTCTCGCCTTGACGACCGACGGAATCCTCCACACGGTCGCCGGCGACCTCGAAACGGCTGCGGAACGGTATTCCCGCGCCCTCGAGATCCAGCAGCGAATCGCGGATGAGGAAATGGCAGGCCTCTCGCTCGGGGGTCTCGCCCAGCTCAAGGCGATCGGCGGCGACTTTGCGGGCGCTGTCGACCTCTACCGTCAATCGCTCCGCGCGTTCGAAGCGGTCGGAGACCGCGCGGAGGAGGCCCGCATCCTGGCCGAGCTGGCCTGGACGCATCTCCAACACGAAGATCCCACGCTCGCGCGCCGGACGTTCTTCGAGTCGGTGCAGGCCTACACCGACGTGGCGAGCGTTCGCGGCGTCGGGCTCTCGCTGATCGGCCTCGCGGCAACAGAGGCGTTCGAGGGTCGACCGGAGACGGCCGTCCAGATCGCAGCCGCGGCAGAGGTGTACGCCCGGCAGGAGGGCATTGTCAACGTTTATTCCGAGGAGACGCCCGGGCGCGAGTTCGTCGACCGGGCACGTGCGGCGCTTTCGAGCGACGACGTCGCGCGTGCCACTGACGCCGGCCGCAGGCTGACGATCGACGAAGCGCTCGACCTCGTCAGGGCTGCCGCTTAGCCGGAGGCGTCAGGCCGGTCGATCAACCGGCCCCAGCGGGCCTCGATGCGGCGCGTCTTCCAGAGGACGATCGAGAATGCCCACGTGGCGACGAACAGCCCGACGACGACGTAGCCGAGATTGCCGAAGTTCAGCCCGGCAAGGAACGCCCAGAAGCCCCCGTCCAGCGAGAGCTTCGCCACCAGCACCTGCAGCAGCTCGATCATCCCGATCAGCAGCGCCACGGCGACCGAGAGGCTCGTGACGGTGATGTTGTAATAGACCTTCCGGATCGGGTTCGAGAACGCCCAGCCGTAGGCGTGGCTCATGAACGCGCCGTCCACGGTGTCCATCAGCGACATGCCGGCGGCGAACACGATCGGCAGCGAGACGACCGCGAGGAACGGGATGTGGTGCGTCGCGACGCCCGCGGCGATCGCGAGCAGCCCGATCTCGGTCGCCGTGTCGAAGCCAAGCCCGAAGAGCGCGCCGAGGGGGTACATCTTCCAACTGGCGTCGACCCGCTCGCCGACGCGCTTCAGGAAGAACCGGCTCATCAGACCCTGGCTCTGCAGCGCTTCCTCGAGCCGCTGCTCGTTGTAGACGCCGCGCTTCATCTGCCGGAAC
>JBKPRG010000161.1:0-12201 GCA_046765815.1 Actinomycetota bacterium | reverse complement strand
GTTCTTGGCCGGGCCGGAGCACGGCGTGCCGACCTTGCAGACGGGGGTCAGCGGCCCGATCGTGACGTGGCCGCGGAGCCCGGTCGTGGTCGTGGCCGAGCCCGCCAGCGCCGGCAGCGTGAGGGCGAGGAGCGCGGTGACCAGTGCAACGCGCATGTCCTCACAGTACCCCGATTTCCTATCGAAACAACAGGTGTCAGACACCTTTGCAGGTGTCTGACACCTGTTCGATCTAACCGTGAATGCTGACGATCAGCGGGATGATCAGGATCGCGACGATGTTGGCGATCTTGATCATTGGGTTGATCGCCGGGCCCGCCGTGTCCTTGTACGGGTCGCCGACGGTGTCGCCCGTGACCGACGCGGCGTGAGCCTCCGAGCCCTTGCCGCCGTAGAGGCCGTCCTCGATCGACTTCTTCGCGTTGTCCCAGGCGCCACCGCCCGAGGTCATCGCGATCGCGAGGAAGAGTCCGGTGACGATCGTGCCGATCAGCAGGCCGCCGAGCATCTTGGCGTTGATGATCCCGACCACGATCGGGAACGCGATCGGGATCAGCGCCGGCAGGAGCATCGACTTGATCGCCGAGCCGGTGACGATGCCGACCGCGCGGCTGTAGTCGGGCCGCTCGGTCCGCTCCATGATCCCCGGGTGCTCGCGGAACTGGCGGCGCACCTCCTGCACGACCTCGCCGCCGACGCGGCCGACGGCCTGCATCGCGAGTGAGGCGAACAGGAACGGCATCAGACCGCCGACGAAGAGGCCGGCGATCACCCAGGCATCCGAGAGGCTGAAGGTCGTCGAGAGGCCACCGTCCTTGAGGCCGGTGGTGTACGAGTCGAAGAGCACGAGCGCGGCCAGCGCGGCCGAGCCGATCGCGTAGCCCTTCGTCACCGCCTTCGTCGTGTTGCCGACCGCATCGAGCGGGTCGGTGATGCCGCGCACCTCCTCCGGCAGGTCGGCCATCTCGGCGATCCCGCCGGCGTTGTCCGTGACCGGGCCGTAGGCGTCGAGCGCGACGATCAGGCCGGTCATCGAGAGCTGCGCCATCACGGCGACGCCGATGCCGAACAGGCCGGCGAAGTGGTGCGCGACGAGGATGCCCGCGACGATCACGATCACGGGCGCGGCGGTCGCCTGCATGCCGACGGCGAGGCCCTCGATGATGTTCGTCGCATGGCCGGTCTGCGAGGCCTTCGCGATCGCCTTCACCGGGTTCCAGCGGGTGCCCGTGTAGAACTCGGTGATCGCGACGAGCAGGAAGGTGACGATCAGGCCGACGATCGCTGACGCGTAGAGGTCGCCGAAGCCGTACTTGCCGTTGTCGAATGCGATCGTGATCGGGATGAAGCCGAGGGCAGACAGGGCGGTCGCGACCAGCACCGCTTTGTAGAGCGCGTTGATCACGGCGTTCGGGCCGCTGCCGAGGCGGGCGAAGAAGGTGCCGATCACCGACGAGACGGCCGAGACGCCGCCGATGGCGAGCGGGAAGAGATACAGCCGCGAGTCCGCCAGCCCTCCGACTGTGCCAAGCAGCATCACGGCAACCGCGGTGACCGCGTAGGTCTCGAACAGGTCGGCGGCCATGCCGGCGCAATCGCCGACGTTGTCGCCGACGTTGTCGGCGATCACGGCCGGGTTGCGCGGGTCGTCCTCGGGGATCCCGGCCTCGATCTTGCCCACCAGATCGGCGCCGACGTCGGCGGCCTTCGTGAAGATGCCGCCGCCGAGACGGGCGAACACGGAGATGAGAGAGCCGCCGAACGCGAGGCCGACGAGGTCGTGGATCGCGGAGGTCGGCGTGTGATGGAGTGCACCCGTCAGGAACCAGTAGTACCCGGTGACGCCGAACAGCCCGAGGCCGACGACGAGCAGGCCCGTCACCGAGCCGGCACGAAACGCGACGTTCAGCGCGGGCTTGAGCCCGCCGCGCGCCGCTTCGGCCGTCCGACTGTTCGAGCGCACGGCGACGTTCATGCCGATGAAGCCCGCGGCAGCGGACAGCGTCGCGCCGATGAGGAAGCCGAATGCCGGCCCCCACCCGAGCTTGTGGTAGACGCCGAGCAGGATGAACGGCACGACCGCGACGATTGCGATCGTCGTGTACTGCTTCTTCAGGTACGCAGCAGCGCCCTCCTGGACCGCCCGCGCGATCTCCTGCATCCGCTCGTTCCCGGGCGGCTGCTGGAGCAGCCACCAGGTCAGGTAGAGCCCGTATCCCACGGCCACGCCGGCACCGACGAGACCGAGGAGCACGGGATGATGCATGAACCAATCCATCAGGTTTGCTCCCTCACAAAGTCAAGCGCCGATGGCTTCGGCGCGCGCGATCTTGTATCACAAGCTCCGGCGGAGGGGAGCGGATGCTCCCCTCCCCAAGCTCAGTGCGTGAAGGAGACCCGGACGGGGTGCTGCGTCCCGTCCGCGAGTTCGAGGGTGAGGATCCTGCAGCTGCCCTTCCAGCTCTTGGCGGTGGAGACCGTCTCGGTGTAGCGGCCCGACGAGGCCGTATACGAGAGCTGGCCGCCCGCCACGGCCGAGGAGCCGGGCGTCCAGTCTGCACACGAGGCCGTGCGCCAGGTGACGCTCGTGACGATGCCGAGGCCACGGTCGCCGTTGAGGGAAAACTTCAGCGGCACCGGCTCGCCGGCTTTGCCGTCCGCGATCGCGCCCGTCGAGTCGACCGGGCTGTCGAACCCGCTGAAGTCGTAGGCCACGCGATACGTGCTCGTCGATGTCGAGGTGAGCCCGCGGTCATTGGCCGCGTCGACCGTGAAGGAGTGCAAGCCGACGGCGGACGTGTCGAGCGCGACGCCGTTGCCAACTGTTCCCTCGCAGCGGGTCACCGTGACGAGATAGATGCCGTTCGAGCAGCCGAACGACACGGTCTGGTTGGAGCCGACGAGATACGACGCGCCGTCAGCAGGCATGGTCACGACGATCCGCGGCGGGCCGACGACGTACCACGAGGACTGGGCGTGGTAGCTGTGTCCGATCGGGTCGACCGCGCGTACCGTGAGCGAGCCGTAGCCCTCATGCGTCGTGTCGATCGGCGATCCCGACGGGATGTTGGCCGTGCATGAGATCGTCGGGCTGTCAGGGTCGCTGCAGGAGTAGTCCGCGAGCACCACGTCGCCGACGTTGTAGAGCGAGAGCGTGTTCAGCGGCGGATTGCGGAGCTCGACGTACGGTGGCTTGAGATCCAGGACCTGGTAGGTGACGGACTTGGTCGCCGTCCTTCCCGCGCGATCGAGAGCGCTGACCGTGAGCGTGTGCATGCCGGCGAGGTCGTTGATCGGCGATCCAGACGGAATGTCACCGTTGCAGCCGGTGATCGACGCGACGAATGACCAGCAGAAGTAGTACGCGCGGGTTCCCTGTTGAATGTAGTCACCGTCGCGCGGAGACTCGATGTCGACGCCGGGTGATTCAGGCGGGATCTCAACCGGGACCAGTTGAGAGCTGCCCCAGTCGGGAGACTTCTCGCCGAAGCTCTCGGGCAAGATCTGGTGCGGGTTCGTCCCGTCACTCGAGATGACCCACAGCGCCCACTGGGAAAAGACGTCGCCCGCGCGCTGGAACACGATCTGCGTCCCATCTGGCGACCACGACGGCGCAGTGCTGGACCGCCCGTCGGTCGTCAGCTGGCTCAGGCCGGAACCATCCGCACCGACGACGAACACCGCGCCCGGGTTGCCGCGCGAGAAGGCGAGAAGCCGACCGTCGGGTGACCACGATGGCGCGGTAGCGCCGGCTGAAGCGACGACCCTCGCGTTGCTCCCGTCGACACTCATCACGCTGACGCCGTCGGCGCCCACGTAGGCGAGCTCCGTCCCGGACGGCGACCACTTCGGCTGCGACGCGACCAGTTCGCTGACCCGGTGGAGCCCCGTACCGTCGACGTTGACGATGTAAAGGTTGGGCGGACCGCCGAACATCGAGCGGGCGAAGGCGATCTGCGTGCCGTCGGGCGACCACGAAGGCGTCTTGTCGTCGATGTAGTCGCCGGCTTGGGTCAGCTGCGTCTGCGAGGTCCCGTCGGCGTTCATCACCCAGATCCGGCCGTAGGCAAGAAGGGTGTCGGGGACACGCGAATACGCGATGGAGCGACCATCCGGCGACCACAAGGGCGTCCGCTCGACGTCGTAGTTCCACGTGAGCCGTCGCACGGACGTCCCGTCGGCGCCGACGGATAGAAGGTCGTAGGCCCCGCCCTGCGGATCGGCGAACGCAATCCTGCCGTTGGGGCCGGGCATCGTCGCGGACGCACTGGGTGCGACGACGAGCGTGAGGACCAGCGTGGCCAGCAAACGGCGCACGAGCACGAACAAACCCCCTCTAGCGAGCTGACTCGACCGCCATCGGCCGGGCTTCTCGCGGCGCCGATCCCTCGACCGAGCGACTCAGCCGATCGGCTCGCCGGCGCGCACTTGCTCGGCGTAGATCTCGACCAGCGTCGCGCCCTCCTCGTGCCTCGCGATCTGCCGCTCCGCCGCGTTCTGCGCGGGGGCGGCGAGGTACGGCGCAGCGCCGATCTCGTCGGCGACGGGCGCGACCCACTCGATGAGCTGCTCGATGCGGCGACGGGCCGGGATCGGCTCGGCGCGCTCGAAGTCGATCAGCTCGCCGGAGAGGCCCCAGCGGATCGCGCGCCAGAGGTTCTCCTCGAGCAGCCGGTTCGGCAGATTCGGCAGCGTCTCTCCGTCGTCGTACGCCCGTGCGCAGCGCGCGGCGAGCGAGTAGCCGAGCGCGGCCACCGAGTGCGCCTCGGCGAGGTCGGGCTGTGCGTCGCAAATCCGCAGCTCGATCGTCGGGAACGCGAGGTGCGGGCGGACGCTCCACCAGATCTGTGTGTGCTCGGTGACGGAGCCTGTCGTATAGAGGAACGCGACGTAGTCGGCCCAGCCCTGCCAGCTGCCGTACGGGTCGGGGATGCCGCAGCGCGGGAACATGCGAGTGAAGATCTCGGTGCGCGCGGAGTGCAGGCCCGAGTCGACGTTCTCGACGAACGGTGAGCTCGCGGACAGCGCGAGCAGCTCGGGCAGGAAGTTGCGCAGCGCGTCGTGGACGGCGATCGCGCGGTCTGCGCCGGCGATCCCGATGTGGACGTGGAGGCCGAAGGTGTTGTTGCGCCAGACGACGTAGCGCAGGAGCTGGTCGTTCCGGCGGTAGTGCGGCGTGTCGATGATCCGCTGGTCCTGCCAGCGGCTCCACGGGTGCGCGCCGGTGCTCGCGAGTGCGATCTGCAAGTCGCGCGCGAGTGGGTGGAGCTGCGCGCGGCGCTCCCCCATCAACTCCGCCGCTTCCCCGAAGCGTAGGCAGCGCCCTGTCTTGACCTCGACCTCAGACGCGATCAGCTCGCCGACGATGTTCGGCGCGAGGTCGGTCTGCTGCGCCGCCGCGAAGAGATCCTCGAAACGGTTCGTCAGCTCGAGCGTCTCGGGGTCGAGGAGCGCGAACTCTTCCTCGACGGCGACGGTCAGGTCGGTGCCGCGCTCGAACCCATCCCGCGACTGGGCGAGCAGCTCCTGCCAGGAGACCTTTTGTTCGTCGCCCACTCAGGTGAGCGTATCCATCAGAGGGGCGCAAGCAGCTGCGCGGCGACCCTCGCCCACGACCAGTTGGCGACCACCGCCGCGCGTGCAGCCTGTGCCAGCTCTGCGTGATCCGACTTCGACATCGCCAGGATCCGCTGCAGCTTCGAGCGCAGGTCCGCGGCATCGCCCGTCTCGAACGAGGCGAGCCCGTGGAAGCGCTCCGGGTACGACTGCTCGAGGCCCGCGGCCACCTCGGCGAGGCCCGAGTGACGCGCGACCAGCGGCGGCGAGCCCGCGGCCGCCGCCTCCGCAGCCACCATGCCGAACGCCTCCGGGAAGATCGACGGCACGACCGTCACGTCGGCGAGTGGAAGCAGATGCACGAGGTGGCGGTGCTCGAACGGGCCTGTGAAGAGCGTCCCGGGTGGGGCGAGCGCTTCGAGCGCCGGCCGGTACGGCCCGAACCCGACGACGACGAGCCGCGCGTCGACTCCGTGCATCGCCTCGAGCAGGATCTGCACGCCCTTCTGCTCGATCAGCTTCCCGAAGTAGACGACCGTCCGGCGGTCTCCGGCAAGGAACTCCGCGAGCCGCTCGGCGTTGCGCTCGTCCGGAAGCCGCTCCTCGGCGTTGCCGGGGTTCGGCGGGTCGCGCCGCGCTTCCTCGAGCAGCTCCGCGAGGGCTTCGTCACGCGACTGCAGCACGAACTCGTCGACGTCGACGCCTGGCGGCACCTCGAACACCCGGTCGACGTGGCCGACCACGTCCTGCAGCACCTCGCGGATGTGCCGCGAGCCGACGTAGGTCGCCTCGGCCTGCGCCAGCGTCTCGGCTCCCCACTGCGACAGCTCCGGACGGCCGCGCATCGAGTACTCGAGCTCCGACCCATGGGCCTTGACGCGGAAGCGCGCGCCCGAGGCGGCGCCGACCGGCCCCCCGAGGAGCACGTGGTTCGTGAAGACGAGATCAGCCGGCAGCAGCTCGCGCAGCGCAGCCGCGTTGGCATCGACGTACGCCTCGAGCTCGGCGCGCGTGAACTCCTGCAGAAGCTTCGGCTGGAGACCCGCGTAGCGGTCGAGCACGAACACCGGCAGGAGGCCGCCGGGCAGCTCGGGCCGCGCGACGACGGCGCCGCCGATGTCGAACTGCTCTGGCTCGCGCTCCTGGCAGACGACGACGACCTCGTGGCCGGCGCGACTCCATTCGCGCGCCAGCGCGCGCGTGTAGACGTTCGAGCCCGTGCCGCCCAGCAGGTAGCCGTGCCAGAGCAGGATCCGCACGCGGCGGAGGCTACGTCAGGTGGAAGTACAAAGCGTGCAGCAGCTCGACCGCGGGGTTCGAGGTGTGCACGGTGACGTCGGCCGGCACGTCGAGAAGCGCTTCGGAGTAGTTGAAGATGATCCGCACACCCGCGTCGACCAGGTCGTCGCAGACCTTCTGCGCCGCAAACGCCGGCACCGCCAGCACACCCACGACGATGTTCTTCTCGCGCACGGTGTCCTTCAGCCGCCGCTCGTCCTCGATCGTCGACGACCCGAGCCCCTGGCCGATCTTTGCATCGTCCGCATCGAAGACGGCGGCGATGTTGATGCCGTGCTCCGCGAAGATCGGTGAGCTCGCGATCGCCTGGCCGAGGCGCCCGGCCCCGACGAGCGCGATGTTGTGCTGGCCCTGGGTGCGCAGGATCTTGCGGATTTCGGCGAGCAGCGAGTCGATCGAGTAACCGACGCCGCGCTTGCCGAACTTGCCGAAGTTCGAGAGGTCGCGCCTGATCTGGGTCGCGTTGATGTTGGTGTAGTCGGCGATCTCCTGCGAGGAGATGCGCTCTTTCCCCATCTTCTTGGCCTGCGTGAGCACCTGCAGGTAGCGGGAGAGCCGGGCCGCGACGCCGACCGTCAGACGGTCCGGCGTGCCACCGGTGACGGGCGCTTGCAACATCACGAGCATTGTGCCCGAAGGCTCTGGAACGTCCGGACGGTTGTCACAAGCTACGACGTTTGTGACACTTTTCGGCGGAACGACGCCTCGTCGACGAAGTAGACGAAGGCGCGCCGCCCGTCGATCTCGACCACCGGCAGCCACTCGCGGTACGCAGCCTCGAGCTCGTCCACGCCTGTGATGTCGACCTCCGCGTAGTCGAACCCGAGCTCGTCGCGCAGCTTGCGCACCTGCTCTTGCGCGCGCTCGCACAGCGAGCAGCCCTGCGCGTGGTAGAGACGGACGTCGGTCAGGGATAGAGACCGCGCGTGACGGTCGCTTCGGCGACGCGCTGCACGGCGTGGCCGTAGGCGCCGAGCCGCATCGAGACCTTCCGCTCCTGCACGGTCGCCCAGGTCTCGTCGAACGCGCGCGTGACGATCTCGTTCAGGCGCGCGTTCACCTCGTTTTCCTTCCAGAAGTACTCCTGGAGACCCTGCACCCATTCGAAGTACGAGACGACGACACCGCCCGCGTTCGCGAGCACGTCGGGCAGCACGAGCACGCCGTTCCCCTCGAGGACGTCGTCCGCGGCCGGCGTGACCGGACCGTTCGAGCCCTCGACGACAAGCCTCGCCCTCACCTGGTCGGCGTTGTCGAGCGTGATCACCTGCTCGAGCGCGCAGGGCGCGAGCACGTCGCAGTCGAGCAGCAGCAGCTCGTCGTTCGAGATCGCGTCGCCGCCCTTCAGCTCGGCGAGCGAGCCGCCGCCGCGCTTGTGGGCGAACGCAGCAGGAACGTCGATGCCGTCGGGGTTGTGGATGCCGCCGGTCGAGTCCGAGATCGCGACGACGGTCGCTCCGAGCTCGGCGACGAACTTCGCGAAGTACGACCCCACGTTGCCGAAGCCCTGCACCGCGACGGTCGTCCCTTCGAGCGACCGGCCCTGCACCTTCAGCGCCGACAGCAGGCAGAAAAGCGCTCCGCGCGCGGTCGCCTCCTCGCGTCCCAGCGACCCGCCGATCGTCAGCGGCTTGCCGGTGACGACCCCCAGCACCGAGTGGCCCTTGTTCATCGAGTAGGTGTCGAAGATCCATGCCATGGTCGCCGCGTTCGTGCCGACGTCCGGTGCCGGGATGTCTTTCTCCGGACCGATCTCGTTGATGATCTCCGACGTGAATCGGCGCGTCATTCCCTCGAGCTCGTTGCGCGACATCTGCTTCGGGTTGCACACAACGCCGCCCTTCGCGCCGCCGAACGGCAGTCCCATCAGCGCGCACTTCCACGTCATCCACATCGCGAGCGACTTGACCTCGTCGAGCGTGACGTCCGGGTGGTAGCGGATGCCGCCCTTCGACGGGCCGCGCGCGATGTTGTGCTGGACGCGGAAGCCCTTGAAGGCGCGCACCGAGCCGTCATCCATCGACGTCGGGATCGAGACCTCGACCGACTTCTTGCACTCCTGGAGCACGTTGACGAGCCGGTCGTCGATCCCGAAGACGTCGGCGACCTTGTGGAGCTGCAGCCGGGCGAGCTCGAACGGGTTCTCGCGGAGATGCGTTTCCGGGGCCGCAGTGGCCATCGGGCGGGGAATCTACTTGATCGTGAACTTCACCTGCGCGCGGCTCGGCTGCGCCTGCTTGGGCAGCGTCGGCCAGGCCGCCAGACGCAGCTCGTAGCCGCCTGCGGGCAGCCGCACCGTGGTCGGGCCGCGGCCGGTGATGCCGAAGCTGTAGGACCCCGGCAGGAGGTTCCGCATCCGCGCGAGCACGCCGACGAACTTGCCGGCAGACGTGTAGAGCAGGATGTCGAGCCGCGCCACCGGCTGGATCTGCAGGCCGTTGTCGCGGATCAGGCCGCCCGCCTGCACCGTGAGCAGCGCCGGCGACATGTCCGACGGCGAGAACTCCGTCTGGTCGAGCGTCGCGCGGGTGATCAGGTTGGCGGCGTAGCGCTTGAACTGCAGCGCCCATGGCACGTGGAGCGGTGGGCTGCCGGCAGGCGCGACGCGGATCGCGCCGGTGACGATACTCGCGCCCGGGGCGACGGGCGCGGTCACCGACAGCTTCACGCGCCGCGACCGGCCCGCGCTGAGGACGAAGTGGCTCGGCGTGACCTTGAAGCGCAGCGCCTCGGACTCGCCTTCCGCGACCGCGCTGACGGACATCAGAAGCCGCCGTGTCGACACGTTGCGCACGGTCAGCCAGCGGGTGGCATGCCAGTGCGAGCCGCCCCAGATCCCGAAGCCGAGCGTCGCCGGTGCCGTGGCGGCCTCGCCGACCGCGGAGGCGCCGAGCCGGAGGCTGCCGCCGCCGACGGCGACTGCCGGCGCACCGCCCCGCTCGGCGTAGCCCGAGAGGAGGCTGCGGAGCCCGCCGGCGTCGACCGACGGGCGCATCTGAGCCAGCACCGCCGCAGCGCCCGCAACGGTGGCGGCCGCACCACTCGTGCCGTTGACCGTCCCGTAGAGCGGCGAGCCGTCGGCCGCGGCGCCGGGCTCGGCGGTCGCGAGTGCAATGCCCGGGGCAACGATATCCGGCTTGACGCTGCCGTCGAAGGCGAGTCCGCGTGACGAGAAGCTCGCGACGTTGCCGCGGTCGTCGTTCTCGTCGTCGTGCACGGCGCCGACCGCGACGCCGACGTCAAGGCCGGCGCGCTGCGCGGCGAGCAACTCGAGCGCCGCGGTTGCAGGCACGACGACCGCTGGAGCCGACGCGTCCTCGGCGAGATGCAGCCCGCCCGCCGGCAAGTTGTCGCCGTAGAGCAGCACGGCTGCCGCGCCGGCGCGCGACGCGAAGGAGACGGTGTCCTCAGGCGCCGAGCCGGCCGCCACGACGACCGCGCGGCCGGCGACCAGGCTGAAGCCCTGGGCGTTGAAATAGTCGGTGAGGGCCGATCCGTCGCCGCGCGGTGCCGCGACCTGGAGCGAGAGCGAGTGCCGCGGGCCGACGACGCCGAGCAGCGGCGCGCGCCGGTCGAGGATCACGTTCAGTCCCTTGCGCAAGACGACCCGCACGCGGTTCACGCTCGTTCGCGAGTCGGCCGCACCGACGGCCAGAGCCGCGGCTCCAGCCGCGGGCGCAGACACCGAGCCGAACGCCGGTCCGACGCCGCCATCGTTGCCTGCAGGAGCAACAAGAAGGGTGCCCAGGTTGAGAGCGCCCTGCGCGGCGCGAGCTTCAGGACCGTCCGTGAAGGCCGCGTACGGCTCGACGACACCGGTGACCGCGATCCGCACCGCGTCGTGCTCGTCGCCGTCGCCGTTCGGATCGACGGCGCGCTCGAGGCCGGCGATCAGCTGGTCGCTGCGGGCGTAGACGAGCTGGTGGCCATTCGCGGCCGGCTGCCAGCCCGCGACGCGGATCGGCAAGATCGACGCGCCGGGGGCGACGCCGTGCAAGCCGTTCGGGCCGTCGACGCCGGCGATGATCCCGGCCATCTCCGTGCCGTGCCGCTCGAGCTGCGACGAGTCCTGCGGGTTGTGCACCGGACCCGCGTCCGGGCTGCCGCCGACGATGTCGATCCCGGCCAACAGCCGGCCGCGCAAGAAGGGGTGCGTGAGGTCGACGCCGGTGTCGAGCAGCGCCACCGTCACGCCCCGCCCGTCGAAACCGGGCACCGAGCCCGTCGCGCGGTGGCCGCTGGCCTCGTCGAACTCCTTCGTCCCCAGGAGCTGCTCGGACTGGGAGGCCGGGTACGCCGCGCGGACCGGGTAGACGCCGACGACGTCCGGGATCTGGTCGAGCAGCGCGACGGCTCGCGGGTCGAGCTGGGCGGAGAAGCCGTCGAGGACGCGCTCGTACCTGAAATCTGGGTGGACGGGGATGCCGTGCAGGGCGAGGCTCGTCAGCACCTGCTGCTGGGCGGCCGCCGCCTGCGACCGCCACGTGCGCTCCTGGGCCTCGGTCGCGAAGTGCGCCTGCGCGAGGCGCTGGGCGACGGACGGCGTCTGCAGCACGACGATCGATCGCTGCCCGGGCACCGGCGCACGCGGTTCGCCGACCAGGCCCAGCCAGCTGGCGGCCGGGGTCGCCGACGTCGGTTCGCGGCCACGCGCGCTCGTCGAGACGAGCGCAGCCGTCACGGCGACGGCCACGAGCACGAGCACGAGCACGAGGGCGCTATGCCGTGGCGCGCGCATCGAGCGAAAGGTACTCGGGGTACGGGACGGGGTCGGTGTAGCGCGCCGCCGAGGCGATCATCGCGGCGTTGTCGGTGCAGAGAGGAAGCGGCGCGAGAGCGGCGTTGGGCAAGGCGGCGCGCAGCTCGGAGTTCGCCGCGACACCGCCGACAACAGCGACGCGGTCCGATTTCGTGGCCTGGACGCGCTCGACGAGCGCGCGGACGATCGCGCGCTGGTACGAGGCGGCCAGGTCGGCGCGCCTCTCCTCGAGCTCGTCGGGTGCCAGATCGCGGACTCGGTACAGCAGCGACGTCTTGAGACCGGAGAACGAGAAGTCGAGGCCGTCGACTCTCGCGACGGGGAAATCGTAGGCCTCGGGGTCGCCCTGCTTGGCGAGCGCGTCGATCTCCTTCCCGCCCGGATACCCGAGCCCGAGCAGCCGTGCCCCCTTGTCGAACGCCTCGCCGGCCGCGTCGTCGAGCGTCGTGCCGAGCACGCGGTACCCGCCGCGGCTCTGAACGTCGAGGAGCATCGTGTGTCCGCCGCTCGCGAGGAGGCAGGTGAAGGGCGGCTGGAGATCGGTCGGCTGTAGGTAGAGCGACGCAACGTGGCCGTGCAGGTGGTTG
>JBKPRG010000160.1:0-38958 GCA_046765815.1 Actinomycetota bacterium | reverse complement strand
ATGTGTATAAGAGACAGGATCCCCGGCGCGGCGATCGTCCACGCGTAGCGGCCGGCCGCCGAGGGCGCGTGCCAGGTCCAGTCGACGAGCGTGCCTGTGCCGCGACCGGTCGCGACAGTCTTGCCGGACGGGTCGACGATCGTCACTGACCACGCCAGCGACGTCGAGAGCCGCGCCTGGAAGCGGATCGGCCCACCGAGCGCACCGATGACGGTCGGCGAGTAAAGCTTGGGCAGGCCGGTCAGGGAGACGCGTTTCGCGATCGAAGGCAGGAGCGCGTACGTGCCGTTGCCCGGGCACTCGCTCGGCCCCGTGTCGCGATGACCGGAGATCGCGCGCAGCGTGACGAGCTTCCCGGCGCGCCACTTCGCGTTGCCGCCGGACGTGTAGACGACCGTCGACATCGGGTCGACGTGCGCGACGTCGAGCCGCCACGCGAGCAACTTGACGAGCGCGTCCTGCTGCGCCTTTGTCGGCGTCGCGGGGGAGAAGTTGCCCATCAGCGAGACACCGACCGTTCCGAAGTTGAAGCCGAGCGCGTGCGCACCGACCACGTTCCTGTCGATGCCACCGCCGCGGCCTTCGTAGACCGTCCCGTACCGGTCGACGAGGAAGTTGTAGCCGATGTCGTTCCAGCCGTTTCCCTGCACGTGGTAGAGCTCGATGCCGCGCACGATCGCCGCCGACTGCGCACGCGTGTAGTTGTTCGTACCGGCCGTGTGATGGACGACCGCGAGCTTGATCGTCGGAGCGATCACGGGGTTCGCGCGCACGATCTCCTCGTTCGCGCCCCATGCGGCACGCGAGACGATCCCCGGCTGATCCGCGCTCGCCACGCCGCGACTCGGCACGGCTTCGACGCGCGACCACAGCTCGTAGGAGCGTAGGCGCTGAATTGCGCCGCGAACGCGGAATTGGACTGCCGACGAGGCGCCCGTCCACTCGAGGTTGCCGTCGTGCCATGCGCCGGTGCGGTACTCGTCCGCGTCGGCTGTGCGCCACGCGCGCCACCCGCCGTGCAGCCGCCGCGTCCGATAGTCGACCGAGCCGGGGCCGATCCAATGCAGCCCGAGCATGTTGAAGTTCATGCCGCCCCCGGCCGCCGCGAGCACACGCTGGCCGAGGGGCACGTCGCGCACGCGCATTGAGACGTCGCCCGCCTGCGCGATCGCCGGCGTCACGAGAGCCGCGAGCACGCCTGCGAGCACGAGCTTCTTCATCTGGGAACCATCGCCCCGGGAGCGTTCGCACTCAAGGTCGGACCCCCTCTCGCGAATACAATCCTTACAGTCGATGAAACGCCTGCTCCTCGCGGTGTTCCTGAGTGCGGCCGTCGCGGGTGCCGTGTCACAACCGAGCGCGGCGGCGAGCCCGCGACGCGTCCTCGCGATCCACTTCACGGCCGACGTCAACCCCGTCACGCAGGACTGGGTCAACCACCAGCTCCAGCGCGCGCAGAACGGCGGCTATGCCGCGGCGGTGATCATCCTCGACACGCCGGGCGGGCTCGAGGAGTCGATGCGCAAGATCGTCGCGAAGGAGCTCTCGGTGCGCGTACCGGTCGTCGTCTACGTTTCACCAGGCGGCGCGCGAGCGGCGTCGGCCGGCGTCTGGATCTCCCAGGCGGCGGACGTGCTCGCGATGGCGCCCGAGACGAACATCGGCTCGTCGACGCCGATTCAGGGGAACGGCCAAAACATCGACAGCGACCTGCGCAAGAAAGTCGTCAACGACGCCGCCGCGTCGCTGCGCGGCCTGGCAAAGGCGCACGGACGGAACGCCGAGTGGGCGGACGCCGCGGTACGCGAAGCCTCCAACAAGACAGCGGAGGAGGCGCTGCGGCTGAACATCATCGACCTCATCTCACCTTCGCTGCCCGCGCTGCTGAAGAAGATCGACGGCCGGAAGTCGGTTGCCCGCCCATTCACGCTGCACACGGCCGGTGCGGAGATCGTCGACGTGCGTCCCGGGTTCTTCACGCGCTTCCTCTCGACCTTGATCGACCCGAACATCGTCGGGCTGCTCTTCCTCGCCGGCCTTGCCGGGCTCGGCTTCGAGCTCTTCCACCCCGGCGTCGTCATCCCCGGCGCGTTCGGCGCCATCTGCATGGTGTGTGCGCTGTTCGGCTTCTCGGTGCTGCCGCTCTCGTGGGGTGCTCTCACCTTGATCCTGCTCGGAGTCGTGCTGCTGGTCGTGGACGCACATGTGACGTCCCACGGAGCGCTCACTCTTTCCGGCCTCGTCTCGCTGGCAATCGGGCTGATCACGCTCTTCCACAAGGCGCCTGCGCCGTACCACACCTCGGTACCGCTCGTTGTAACCTTGACGGCGGTCCTCGGAGGCTTCTGGGCCGTCGCGATGGCAAAGGCCGTCGCGATTCGGCGGCGCCCGGTGACGGTCGGCCCGCAGCAGATCGTGGGCATGGAAGGAGTCGCCCGCAGCGACAATCTGGTCTTCGTGCGCGGCGAGCTCTGGCGTGCGCGCTCCGACCACCGGCTGGCGCCCGGCGAACGAGTTCGCGTCGACGGACTGGACGGCTTGACCCTCGACGTGCATAGGATCGACGCATGACCGCAGCCGCTGTCGTCCTCGCAGTCGTCGTCTTCCTCGTTGTGCTGTTTGCGCTCGCGGCGATCAAGGTCGCCCGCGAGTACGAGCGCGGCATCGTGTTCCGCCTCGGCCGGCTGTTGCCGGAGCCGAAAGGCCCTGGGCTGTTCATCCTGATCCCGATCGTCGACCGAATGGTGAAGGTCGACCTCAGGACGATCACGCTCAACATTCCGCCGCAGGAAGTGATCACGAAGGACAACGTCCCGGTACGGGTGAACGCGGTCGCGTACTTCCGCATCGTCAAGCCCGAGGACGCGATCGTCCAGGTCGAGAACTTCATGGTCGCGACCTCTCAGATCGCGCAGACGACGCTGCGCTCGGTGCTCGGCCAGCATCAACTCGACGAGCTGCTCTCGGAGCGAGAGAAGATCAACGCGATCCTGCAGGGGATCATCGACGAGCAAACCGCGCCGTGGGGAATCAAGGTTTCGATCGTCGAGGTGAAGGACGTCGAGATCCCGCAGGGCATGCAGCGCGCGATGGCGCGCCAGGCCGAGGCCGAGCGCGAGCGTCGCGCGAAGGTGATCAACGCCGAGGGCGAGTACCAGGCCTCCGAGCGCCTGAAGGACGCTGCGCTCGTGATCGAGGAGCATCCCATCGCGCTGCAGCTGCGCTACCTGCAGACGCTACTCGAGCTCGGCGGGTCGCAATCGACGACGATCGTCTTCCCGGCACCGGTCGACATCCTCACGTCCTTCCTTCCGCGGGCCGACAAGAGCAGCTGAGCCCGGATCTTCGTCACGACCCGCACTCCGGCCGGTGGGTCGCCGTCGCTCCCGCACGTGCTTCCCGCCCCGGGCCTGATCAGCCGGTCTGCCCCTTCTGCGCGGGTCACGAGGACATGACTCCGCCCGAGACGCTCCGCCTCGGCGACGGGCCCGCCGGCTGGGATGTGCGCGTCGTGCCGAACCTCTACCCGGCGCTCGAGCGGCACGAGGTCGTGATCCACGGTCCGGAGCACGTCGAGTCCTTCGGCGACCTACGCGACACGACGATCGACCAGGTCGCCGAGGCGTGGCAGCAGCGGGCACGCGACGCCGGCGGCAACTGCTTCCCCTTGCTCAACGAGCACTGGGAAGCCGGTGCGTCGCAACCCCACTCCCACTCGCAGCTCGCCTGGTTGCCCGCGCCGGCTCCCGGTGCCGCGTCCGAGCACGGGCTGCCGGACCTCGTGGCGGTCGAGGAGCGCGACGGGCTCCTGGTCGGCTGCCCACTTGCGAGCCGGGTGCCCTACGAGGTGGTGATCGCGCCGGTCGAGCCGGAGCCGTCAGGCCTGGCGAGCGACCTGCTGGCGCCGGCGCTGCGCCTGCTCGCCGACGTCATCCGCCGCCTGCATGAGGTGCGCGACGCATCGTTGCCGCTGAACGCGTGGCTGCACGACGGCGACCACTGGCACCTGGAGCTCTTCCCGCGCACGGCACGGCTGGCAGGCCTCGAGCTCGGCGCGGAGGTTTTCATCAACTCGGTGCCGCCGGAAGAGGCGGCCGTGGCCCTCAGGCGGTGACGGCGTCCGCGCGCTCGGCGCGGAAGCGTCGTGCCGCGTCGATCGCGGCTCCGAGATTGAGGCCCTTGTCCTTCGCCTGCTTGATCAACATCACGGTCTCGACCGCGCTCATGTCGTAGATCCGCTGCTTCCTGCCTTTGGTGGGAATCTGGGCTTTGTTGGTCCAGTAATCCAGTTGCATCTTGGAGATGCCGGCAATCGCGCAGACCTGGCCTAGATAGAGCTCGATCTTGTCGAGATGCTCGGCCATGTCGATCGGCTCGAGCAGGTCGAGCTGCTTCGTGTACGCCATCGATTGTCCTTTGCTCTCTCGCTCACGACCCCGTTTGCACTTATACCGCTGCGATTTGCAGAACGGAAGGGCTGAAAGCGTGTAAGAGCGTTAATCCTCGGCTTCTTCGCCCGATTCCACGACCGGGGCAAGCGAGGAAACCTGCTCCCCTTCGCGGAGCCTCATGACGATGACCCCCTGCGTGGAGCGGCCCATGCGGCGGATGTCGTCGACCCGCATGCGGATGACAGTGCCGCCGGTCGAGATCAGCATCACCTGGTAGCCATCCTTGACCACGCGGGCGCCCGCGAGGTGACCGCGGGCCTCGGTGAGCTGGACGGTCTTGACGCCCATGCCGCCGCGGCCCTTCTTCGGGTAATCGGAGACGCGCGTCCGCTTGCCGTAACCGTTCTCGGTGACGACCAGCAAGTCGGCATCGTCCGCTGCGATCGCGGCGGAGATCACCTCGTCATCGTCGCGGAGCCGCATGCCCTGCACGCCTGAAGCGTCGCGTCCCATGGGGCGGACGTTCTGCTCGGAGAAGCGGATCGCCTGGCCGTTGCGCGAGACCAGCAGGATGTCGTCGTCGCCAGAGCTGTGACGAACGCCGACGAGCTCGTCTCCTTCGCGCATCTTGATCGCGATGATCCCGTCGGCCTTCAGCGAGGTGTTGTACGCGGCGAGCTCGGTCTTCTTGACGACGCCGTTCTTCGTGGCGAACAAGAGGTACTTCGCCTCCTCGAAGGCACGCGTCTGGATGACGGTGCGCACCGTCTCGCCCTGCCGGAACGGCAGCAGGTTGACGATGGCGCGGCCCTTCGCCTGTCGAGAGCCGAGCGGCAGCTCGTGCACCTTCAGCCGATAGACCTTGCCGACGCTGGTGAAGAACAGGATGTAGTCGTGCGTCGAGGCGACGAAGAGGTGCTCGATGTAGTCCTCATCCTTCAAGTCCATACCGAGGACACCGATGCCCCCGCGCCGCTGTTCGCGGTATGCGGTCACGGGTAGCCGCTTGATGTAGCCCGACCGTGTGATCGCGATCACCATGTCCTCTTCCGCGATCAGGTCCTCGAGCTCGAGTTCCTCCTCGGCCGCGACGATCTCGGTGCGGCGGTCATCGCCCCGCCCGTAGATCCCCCTCAGCTCGAGTAGCTCGTCCTTGACGAGCGCGTCGATCTTCGCCTCGTCGCCCAGGAGATCGCGGAGCTCGGCGATGCGCTCCGCCAGGTCTTTGTACTCGTCTTCGACGCGCTTCCGCTCGAGGCCAGTGAGTGCGCGCAGGCGCAGCTCCAGGATCGCGATCGCCTGTGCCTCGGAAAGCTCGAAGCGCGACATGAGGCCGGTGCGCGCCTCTTCCGTGTCTGCTGCGCCGCGAATCAATGCGATCACCTCGTCGAGGTTGTCGAGCGCGATCAGGTAGCCCTGCAGGATGTGGGCGCGCTTCTCGGCCTGGCGCAGCTCGTGCTTCGAACGGCGCGTGACGATCTCGCGCTGGAAGTCGACGTAATACCGCAGCAGCTCGAGCAGCGAGAGCGTGCGCGGTACACCGTTGACGAGCGCGACGGTGTTGACGCCGAACGTGGTCTGCAACGGCGTGTGCTTGAACAGCTTGTTGAGCGCGACCTGCGGCACCGCGTCGCGCTTGAGCTCGATCTGGATGCGCATCCCCGAACGGTCCGAGTGGTCCTGCAGGTCGGAGATCTCGGTGAGCACCTTCTCGTTGACGAGCTCGGCGATCTTCGTGATCACGCCCGAGTCGCCGCCCTTCTTCACGCCGTACGGGAGCTCGGTGACGATGATCGCGCTCTTGCCGCCGCGCAGCTCCTCTATGTGCGCGCGTGCGCGCATGACCACGCGGCCGCGGCCGCTGCGATACGCATCGCGGATACCCGAGCGGCCGACGATGATCGCGCCGGTCGGAAAGTCGGGGCCCTTGACGTGCTTCATCAGGTCCTCGACATTCGCGTCGGGCTTGTCGATCAGCGTCACGATCGCGTCGACAACCTCGCCGAGGTTGTGCGGCGGAATGTTGGTCGCCATGCCGACGGCGATGCCGGAGCTGCCGTTGACGAGCAGGTTCGGGAAGCGCGCCGGCAGCACGAGCGGCTCGCGCTTCGACTCGTCGTAGTTCGGCCCGAAGTCGACCGTGTCGGAGTCGAGCTCGCGGAGCATTTCCTCCGCGAGGCGCGCGAGACGCGCTTCTGTGTAGCGCATGGCGGCTGGTGGGTCGTCGTCGATCGAGCCGAAGTTGCCCTGGCCGTCGACAAGCGGGTACCGCAGCGAGAAAGGCTGCGCGAGGCGCACGAGCGTGTCGTAGATCGCGGTGTCGCCGTGCGGGTGATGGTTGCCCATCACATAGCCGACGATGTTCGCGCACTTGACGTACGGCCGGCCCGGGCGGTTCCCGTTCGTCCACATCGAGTAGAGGACGCGGCGATGTACCGGCTTGAGGCCGTCACGCACGTCGGGCAGCGCCCGCGCGACAATGACCGACATCGCATAGTCGAGGAAGCTCGCGCGCATCTCCTGCTCGAGCTCGCGCGGCTCAATGCGGCCCGGGCCGAGCGCGCCGGTTTCCAGCTCAGACATGCAGCGCCTTCCTAGACGTCAAGGAACTTGACGTCCCTCGCGTTCTCTTCGATGAACACGCGCCGCGGCTCGACCGCGTCGCCCATCAGCGTCGAGAAGATCTGGTTCGCCACGGACGCGTCGTCGACCTCGACGCGAATCAGCAACCGCTTCGACGGGTCCATCGTCGTCTCCCACAGCTGCTCCGCGTTCATTTCGCCGAGCCCCTTGAACCGGGACACCTGCATGCCCTGCTTCGCCGCATCGAGCACACGCGCGCGCAAGAGATCGAACGTCTCGGCGTCGATGCGCTCCTTGCCCACGGTGACGGTGAACGGCGGCGAGCCGAGCTGCGTGACGAGCTTCCCGTAGGCAGAGCGAAGCCCGTGGTAAATCGGCGAACCGAGCAGCTCGATCGGGACGGTCACGCTCCGTGCGGCCGACGTCTCGTTCTCGACGACGCGAACGCGGAACGACTCGTCCTCCGAGCCGACGAGCGAGAGCGCGTAGCCGTTCTCGCCGATCTCCTCGATCGCGCGCTCGAGATCCTTCGGGCCCTCGATCTCGTGCTCGACGAGCCGGTGCAGGATCATCAGCTCGGTCGCGGCGGAGCCGAAGTCGGAGCGCAGGCGCGCGTAGTAGCCCTCGTACTGGTGCAGGTCCTTGACGAACCGGTTCCACTTCGCCTCGGTCAGCTTCAGCGACTCACCGTCGCGCGTGGTCGCGTCCACGTTCGGGATGCGCTCGCGCGCGAGCAGGTCCTCGAGTTGCGAGTCCTTCTCGAAGTAGAACTCCTGGTTGCCGAGCTTGACCTTGTAGAGCGGCGGAACGGCGATGTACACGTGGCCCTGGTCGATCAGATCCGGCATCTGCCGGTAGAGGAACGTGAGGATCAACGTGCGGATGTGCGAGCCGTCGACGTCCGCGTCGGTCATGACGATCACCCGGTGGTAGCGCAGCTTCTCGAGGTCGAACTCGTCGCCGATCCCTGTGCCGATCGCGGTGATCATCGCCTGGATCTCGTTGTTCGAGAGAACCTTGTTGATCCGGTTCTTCTCCGAGTTGATGATCTTCCCGCGCAGCGGCAGGATCGCCTGATACGTCCGGTCGCGGCCCATCTTGGCCGACCCGCCGGCACTGTCGCCCTCGACGATGAAGATCTCCGCAGCCTCGGGATTCTTGATCGAGCAGTCGGCGAGCTTGCCCGGCAACGACATGCTCTCGAGCGCCGACTTGCGGCGGGTGAGCTCGCGCGCCTTGCGCGCAGCCTGCCGCGCGCGTGACGCGGCGATTGCCTTGTTGATGATCTGGCGCGCGTCCGTCGGGTTCTCCTCGAAGAACTCCGCAAGCTTCTGGTTGACCGCCGTCGAGACGAGCCCGGTCACCCACGGGTTGCCGAGCTTCGTCTTGGTCTGACCCTCGAACTGCGGCTCCTGAAGCTTCACCGAGATTACGGCAGCGAGACCCTCGCGCACGTCCTCGCCTTCGAGGTTGTCCTCCTTCTCCTTCAGCAACCCCTTGTCGCGCGCGTACTTGTTGATCGTCGACGTGAGCGCGGAGCGGAAGCCGGAAAGATGCGAGCCGCCCTCGTGTGTGTTGATGTTGTTGGCAAACGAGAAGACCGACTCCTGGTACGACGAGTTCCACTGCATCGCAACCTCGACGTCGCCCTGGTCGTTCGCGGTTGAGAAGTAGACGATGTGGCGGTGGACGACGTCCTTCGACTCGTTCACGTACGAGACGAAGTCCCTGATGCCGCCCTCGTAGTGGAACGAGACGGGCTTGCCGCCTTCCGCGCGCTCGTCGGTGAACGTGAAGCGCAGCCCACGCGTGAGGAACGCCATCTCGCGGAAGCGCGAGATGAGCGTGGTCGCGTCGAACGTCGTCTCGTCGAAGATCTCGGCGTCAGGCAGGAACGAGATCGTCGTTCCGCTCTCGTTCGAGATCCCGATCACCTTCATCTCCCCCTGCGGCTCGCCGCGCGCGAACTCCTGGCGGTAGACCTTGCCGTCGCGCTCGACTTCCGCGACGAGCCACTCCGAGAGCGCGTTGACGACGGAGACGCCGACGCCGTGCAAGCCGCCGGAGACCTTGTAGCCGTCGCCGCCGAACTTGCCGCCGGCGTGGAGCTTCGTGAGGACGACGGTGAGCGCCGGCAGCCCCTGCTCCGGGATCACGTCGATCGGGATGCCGGCGCCACGGTCGCGGACCGTGACCGAGTTGTCGGGATGGATCGTGACCTCGACGGAGTCGTTCCGGCCGGCGAGCGCCTCGTCGACCGCGTTGTCGACGACCTCGGTGACCAAGTGGTGGAGGCCGCGAATGCCGGTCGAGCCGATGTACATCCCGGGCCGGAGGCGGACCGGCTCGAGCCCTTCGAGCACGGTGATGTCCTTGGCCGAGTACTCGACCTTCTTTGCAGCCTTTGCCATACGTAAGAAATGCCTGCAAAACGCGGGTTTTGCCAGGCACGAAAAGTGTATCAGATTGGGTGGTCGGCCCGCCCCCGCGCGAGGCTGAAACTGACCGCTTTTTGCACACTTTCGCGCAGGTTTCTGTCCTCTATGGACGAGGCGATCGCACGTGCGCGTTCGGCGTCCTCCGGCGTCACCTCGAGTGGCGCCGGCGCCGGCTCGTTCGAGGCCTGCGGCAACGGTCCCGGCGCAAAACGGAGCTTGGGCACGCCGAGCGCCGCGGCGATCTCCCCGCCACGCTGACCGAGCTCGTACGCCCAGACCGAATCGGCCGTGTTCACATGGACGGTGCCGTCCCTCGCGATGCGCGCCGGCCATGCGTTGCGCGCGATCGCCGGGCCGACCGCGTCGGGCCACTGCTCGACCAGCTCGGCCATCCCGGCCTGCGGGCCGAAGCGCGCAAGTTCGGAGCGAATCTCCTCAGCGAGCGGATCCAAGCTCCACCTCCACCAACTGGGCCGGTTCCAGCGGCAGCGCCCCCGGATGCGTCGCCGTGACGATAGTTTGACCCATTTGGGCAACGCGCTCGGCGAGAACCCGCCGGCGGCCGAGATCGAGCTCGGAGAGCACGTCGTCGAGCAGGAGCAGCGGCGGCTCGGGCAGGAGCTCCGCCTCGGCCAGGAGGAGCGAAAGGACGGACAGCCGCTGCTCGCCCTGCGAGCCGAACTGCCTCAAGTCCCGTCCGGCGCTCGTGATCAGCACCTCGTGGAGGTGCGGCCCGAGCCCGGTCGTGCCGCGGTCGATGTCGCGCTGCAGCCGCGTCTCGAGCTCTGCCGCAGTCGCCGGTTCGCCGTCGTAGCTGAGCTCCGCGTCGGGCAGGCCGAGCTCGTCCGCACGCGCCGCGAACGGCGTCGCGAGAGAGGCTAGCGTTGCCTGCCGAGACGCCACGAGGTCGGCACCCGCCATGGCGATCCGCTCCGTCCACGGAGCGACGGCGTCTCTCGGCGCCAGGCCGAGCTGCACGCGGCGCAGCGCGGCGTTGCGCTGGGCGAGCGCGGAGAGGTAGTCCTGCGGCAGGCCCGCACGAGCCGGGAACAGCCTGGCCAGCACGCGATCGAAGTACGCGCGGCGCGCGGCCGGACCGCCCTTCACGACCGTGAGCCGGTCAGGTGTGAAGACGAGCGTGGAGAGCTCGCGGCGCAGCGACTCAGCCGACGCCAGCCGCGCTCCGTTCAGACGCGCTTCCTTCGCTTGTCCGTGCCGCAGCGTCAGCGACACCTCGAACGGCGTCGCCGTACGCCTGCCGGCGACGACGATCCGTGCAGCCTGCTCCCCGAAGCGGATCAGCTGCGCGTCCTGACGGGTCCGCGGCGAGAACCCCTGCGTGCCGACGTGCAGCGACTCGAGCAGGTTCGTCTTGCCGACCCCGTTCGGGCCGACCGCAAGGACGATCCCGTCCGCGAGCGGCAGGTCGAGCGACGCGTACGACCGGTACTGGCGGAGCGTGAGCTGGTCGATCAGCCGGCGAGCCGGATCGGCATGATCAGGTACACGTAGTCGTCGGACTCGCCTTCGAGCACGGCCGGGCGCAGCGGGCTGATCAGCTTGAACTTGATCGAGTCCGCGTCGACCGAGTCGAGACCGTCGCGCAGGAACTCTGCGTTGAACCCGATCTCCATCGCGTCGCCGGTGTACGGCGCCGGCAGCGACTCGCGGGCCTCGCCGACGTCCTGCGTGATTGCAGAGACCGTGAGCTCGCCGTCCGCGAAGCGCAGTCGGAGCGGTGAGTTGCGCTGCGCCATCAGCGAGACGCGGCGGACGACGTCGAGCGTCTCCTCGCGGGGCAACAGGACCTCGTGCTCGAACTGCTCCGGCAACAGCTGCCGGTAGTTCGGGAACTGCCCGTCGATGCGGCGCGTCGTCAGCCAGATGCCGTCGGCGCCGAAGACCACGTGGTTGTCGTGCAGGCCGAGCTGCACCTCGTCAGCCGTGGCTGCGATGCGCGACAGCTCCTGCAGCGCGCGTGCCGGGATGATCGCCTCGAGTTCCGGCAGCATCGCGTCGACCGGCGTCTCCTTGACCGCAAGCCGGTACGAATCGGTGGCGGCCATGACGACCTTGCCCGGCTCGAAGCGGACGAGGATGCCCGTCAGGACGGGGCGGCTCTCATCCCGCGACGCGCTCCTCCCGACCCGTGCCACCGTGTCGACCAGCACGTCGCGGTCCACGCTGTGCAGCGGCGTTGCCTCGACGTCGGGGAGACGCGGAAAGTCCTCTGCTGAGTATGTGTGCAGGCGGTAGTTCGCGGAGCCGGCCGTGACGACCACGACAGCTTCGTCAGGACGATGCTCGATCGTCACGTCACCGTCGGGCAGCGAGCGCGCGATGTCGAGCAAGAGCCTGCCGGGAACGACGGCGGTGCCTTCACCGTCGACCGAAGCGTCGACCGAAGCCCGCAGTGACAGCTCCATGTCGGTGGCGGCGAGGTTGAGTCGACCGGCTTCTGCGCGCAGCTGAATGCCACCCAGAACGAGCACGGCAGTGCGGGTCGAGACACCCCGTGCGACGACCGCAAGACGAGACGCGAGCTCGTCACGCGAGAGAGAAATCCTCAGTCCGGTGCCCACTACGATTTCTGAGTCAATCATCTAATGAAAACCTCGTTGTAGTCGTAAGCCCTGTGAGCAGCGGGGAGAAGCGCCTCAGGCCCTGTTGTCGAGCCATTTTGGCTGTGGGGGCGGACGGGGGACAACATGAGCTTGCGCACAGGCACTCGAGCTACCGCTGCTGACGCACGCGGGCTGTGAGTTCCTGGACGAGGTTGTACACAGACCTGTCCTCACGGATGAGGCGTGCGATCTTGGAGGTCGCGTGGATGACGGTGGTGTGGTCGCGGCCGCCGAACTCCTTGCCTATCTTCGGCAGCGATGCGTCCGTGAGCTCGCGGGAGAGGTACATGGCCACCTGCCGTGGGTAGACGATGTTCTGCGAGCGACGGTCGCCGGTGAGCTCCTCCATCGTCACCGAGAACCGGTCGCAGACGAGCTCTTGGATCCGCTCGATCGAGATCTGCGTGCTCTCGCCTTGCGGGAAGATGTCGCGGAGCACGTCCTGTGCGAGGTCGGCAGTCAACGGCCGGCCGGTGAGCGACGAGAACGCCACGACGCGGGTCAGCGCACCTTCGAGCTCGCGGATGTTGGTCGAGACGCGCGACGCGATGAAGGTGAGGAGCTCGCTGTCGCGGATCTCGATGCGGTCGTTGTTGACCTTCTTGCGCAGGATCGCGATGCGCGTTTCGAGATCCGGCGGCTGAATGTCCGTGATCAGCCCCCACTCGAATCGCGAGCGGAGGCGCTCCTCGAGCGTCGAGATCTCGCGCGGCGGCCTGTCGCTCGACATGATGATCTGCCGGCCGGCTTCGTAGAGCGAGTTGAAGGTGTGGAAGAACTCCTCCTGGATCCGCTCCTTGTGCTCGAAGAACTGCACGTCGTCGATCAGCAGCACGTCATAGGTGCGGTAACGCTGCTTGAAGCCCTCGATGCGCTTGTCGCGGAGGCTGTTGATGAAGTCGTTCATGAACGTCTCCGACGTCACGTAGCGACACGAGAGACCGCCGCCGTGGTCGGTTACGAAGTTCGCGACCGCGTGCAGGAGGTGCGTCTTGCCAAGGCCTGTGTGCCCATAGATGAAGAGCGGGTTGTACGCCTGCGCCGGCGCCTCGGCGACGGCGAGCGCCGCCGCGTGGGCGAAGCGGTTCGACGAGCCGATCACGAACGAGTCGAAGGTGTACTTCGGGTTGAGCCCCGCCACATCGGCCCGCTGCGTGACCACGTCGAGCGGCAGCGGTGTGACGGTGGGCGGCACCGCCGAAGGCGATGAAGTCGGAGGTGGCGCCATGGCCTGCACCTCAAGTCGCACGCGTCGGTCGACACCGGACGCGTCGCGTGCCGCTGCGCGCAGCAGGTCGAGGAAGTGGCCCTCGATCCACTCGCGTGTGAAGTCGTTCGGGACGGCGATCACGAACGCGTCGCCGTCGATTTTCGCCTCTTCGACCTGGCCGAACCAGGTCTGGAAGGTCGTGTCGTTGAGGGCCTCTCGCAGCCGAGCCGCGACGTCGTTCCAGACCCCTTCCGCCGACAGCTCGGTTTGCTGCTCCACGCCTGCTGCACGCTCCTTCGCTCGACCCTACGGGTGCGCGAGCATAGCAGCGTCGCCGCTACGGCTCAATGAGGATTTCTCGCCCTGTCCACAACCGCGAATAGCGCCGATTTGCAGGTATTTTCAGGTCGCTCCACATGCTCTCCACAGCTGTGGAAAGAGCCTCTCCGGCGGCCTGCGTGGTGGCGCTTTCCACGGCTTTTCCACCATGTGGGGGATGTGGACAACGGTGTCGCAGATCGGTCCGGCTATACTCGGCCGCCGCGGGCCGGAAGTCGGCCCGGTCGTCTCTTTCGAGTATGAAGCGGACCTATCAGCCGAACGTACGCAGGCGGAAGCGGAAGCACGGTTTCCGCAGCCGCATGTCGACGCGCGCCGGCCGCCTCATCCTCAAGCGCCGCCGGGCGAGAGGCCGCAAGCGCCTCTCGGCGTGAGCCGGTGCAGCGCCGGAATCGTCTTTCTCGCTCTCGCGACTTCGACGCCGTCTACGGCCGCGGCCGGTCGGTCTCGACACGCTTCCTGACGCTCTACTGGTTCCAGCGCGAAGAGCGTCTCGGTGCGCCGCGGCTCGGCTTCGCTGTGCCGAAGTCGGTCGGCAACGCCGTCGTCCGCAACCGCATCAAGCGCCAGCTGCGCGAGATCATGCGTGCCAAGCTGGAGAACGTGCCCGCAGACAACGACTACGTGCTGATTGTCCGCTCGGGGCTGCCTCAGGCGGCCGAGGCGAACGGGCACGACTGGCTCGAGCAGCGCGTCGACGAGGTGCTCGGCAAGGCGGCCGCATGAGGAGCGTCGCGGTGCTGCCGATCAGGCTCTACCAACTGCTGATCTCGCCGCTCCTGCCGGCGAACACCTGCAAGTACCACCCGAGCTGCTCGGAGTACGCGATCCTCGCGATCCGCAAGCACGGCGTGCTGCGCGGCGTGCCGAGGGCGGCCTGGCGGCTGCTGCGGTGCAACCCGTGGTCGCACGGGGGAGTGGACTACCCGTGATCGTCGCATCAGTCCTCTCGCCGCTCGAGGACCTGATGAAGGGGATCCTCGACTTCTTCCACAGCAACGTGGGTCTGCCGTGGTCGTGGTCGATCGTCGCCCTCACGATCCTCGTGCGAATCGTGCTCGTGCCGCTCACCGTGCGGCAGATCCACTCCATGCAGGCGCTCCAGGCGCACGGCCCGGAGATGAAGGCGATCCAGCAGAAGTACAAGCACGATCGCACGAAGCTCAACGAGGAGCTGATGAAGTTCTACCGCGAGAACCACATCAACCCGGCCGCGTCGTGCTTGCCGCTTCTCGCGCAGTTCCCGGTCTTCATCGCGCTGTACCTCACGCTTCGGCATGCGAAGGACGTCAGCGGCTCGTGGCTGCACGTGGTGCCGGACATCTCGGCGAAGGGCACTGCGCACTGGTCGGGGTACGTGCTGCTCGCCATCTACGCGGGCTCCCAAGTCGCGTCGACCTACTTCATGGGCGCGACGATGCAGAAGTCGCAGCGCAACCTGATGATGATCCTGCCGCTGCTCTTCATCACGGTCGTCTCGCGCTTCCCGACCGGGCTGATCCTCTACTGGATGACGACCAACCTCTGGACGGTCGGGCAGGGGCTCGTGACGCGGCGGCTGGTGCCGCGGACGCCCGTCGGCAAGGGCGCTCCTGCCGTTGCCGCCGCTCCCAAGCGGACCTCGCGGACACCGCCCCGCGAGTCCGACAACGGCGCCGCTGCCGCCCAGGAGGAAGCGCCGCCGAAGCCGGCTCCGCAGCGGCAGCCGCGGCGGGTGCGCAAGAAGAAGGGCGGCTCTCGCCGTTGAGCGACGACCTCGCTCCGTCGGAGATCACGGTCGAGGCGACCGGGGAGACGGTCGGCGAGGCGAAGTGGAAGGCGCTCCGCGATCTCGAGCGCGCTGCGCCCGGTGTCGACAAGGCGAGTGTTCGCTTCCAGGTCGTCTCGGAGGGCGAGCGCGGGCTGCTCGGCGTGGGTTACACGCCGGCGCGCGTGATCGCCTCTGTCGACGCGTCCTCGGCGCCCGTGCGGGTCGCACGCGAAGACGAGTCCGACAAGGCGACGCACGTGCGCGAGCTGGTCGAACGCGTGGTCGGGGCGATGGGCATCTCGGCATCTGTTCTCGTCGAGGAGGACGACGAGGAGATCGTCGTCACGTGCGCGGGCGGCGACCTCGGCGTGCTCATCGGCAAGCACGGTCAGACGATCGACGCGCTGCAGTACGTCGCGAACTCCGCGCTCTACCGGGCGGGTGCGCGCAAGCCGGTGACGATCGACGCAGCCGGGTATCGCGAGCGCCGTCGGCGCACGCTGGAGTCGATCGCGTTGCGCAGCGCCGAGCGGGCTGCGCGCGGCGAGCGTGTCGCGCTCGATCCGATGACGTCGGTCGAGCGCAAGGTTGTCCACGAGCGGCTGAAGGACGTGCCCGGCGTGGCGACCGAGAGCGAGGGGGCGGAACCGCATCGCTACGTCGTCGTCCTCCCCGCTTGACGCCTGGCTCGTAGCCGTCGTCTCGACTCCCGGTCTGACGTCGCTGCGGGATCCCGCAGAGGCTCGGCGCGTGCTGCTCGACGATTCGCTTCGGGGGCTCGACCTCGTCCGCGACCGCTCTTCCGGGACGATCGTGGACGTCGGCTCGGGCGGCGGCGCGCCCGGGATCCCGCTGGCGCACGCGCTGCCGGAGCGCGAGGTCGTGCTGCTCGAAGCGGAACGGCGAAAGTGCGCGTTTCTCGAAGGTTGGGCACCGCCGAACGCGCGCGTCGTCTGGGGGCGGGCGGAGGGGCAGGAGACGGACTGGGCCGGCGTCGCGGTCGCGAAGGCGCTCGCCCATCCGCCGACGGCGATCGAGTGGTGCCTGCCGCTTGTGCGTGAGGGAGGCATCGCCGTCTTGTGGGTGGGCCCGTCGGTCGAACGAGACCGGGTCGCGCGTGTCGCAGAGCGTCTCGCGGGAGAGCTCGTGGAGGCACCCGACGGCTTCCTCGTCGCGCGCAAAGTCGGCCCAACGCCGCCCGGGTTTCCGCGGCGGCCCGGTATGGCGCAGAAGCGGCCGCTCGCTTGATTCGGTGTCCGGGCTCGCGGCTAGATTGGCCCGGTGCCCGGGAAGGTCTACGCGTTCGCGAACCAGAAGGGCGGCGTGGGGAAAACGACGACGGCGATCAACCTCGCCGCATGCCTCGCCGAAGCCGGTGAGCGCGCCCTCGTCGTCGACCTCGACCCGCAGGCGAACGCAACGTCAGGGCTCGGGATGCGTGCGAACGGCAGCTCGACGTACGACCTGCTCGACGGTGCACCTCTCTCCGAGCTGGCGAAGCCGACCCGGTTCCAGAACCTGTTCCTGGTGCCCTCCCGCCCGGAGCTCGCCGGCGCGGCGGTGGAGCTCTCGCAGCGCGCGGACGGCGAGCGTTATCTCGCGGACGCCCTCCGTCACGCCGACGGCTTCGACTTCGTGCTCCTCGACTGCCCGCCGTCCCTCGGGCCGCTGACAGTCAACGCGCTCGGCGCGTCCGATCGCGTCGTTGTCCCGGTGCAGACCGAGTACTACGCGCTCGAGGGGCTCGCCCAGCTGATGCAGTCGATCAACCTGATCAAGGCGCGGCTCAACCCGTCGCTATCCGTCGCCGGTGTGCTGCTGACGATGGCCGACAGCCGCACGCGACTGTCGGCCGAGGTCGAGGCGGAGGTGCGGAAGCACTTCGGCGACCTCGTCTTCACGGCGGTCGTGCCGCGCTCGGTGCGCGTGGCCGAAGCGCCGAGCCACGGGCTGCCGGTGACCCACTACGACCGGCGCTCGCGCGGCGCCGAGGCCTACTGGAAGGTGGCGATGGAGCTTGTCGAGCGCCCCTGAGTCGGGCCGCCGCGGGCTCGGGCGCGGCTTCGAGGTCCTGATCGGCGCGGCGCAGCCGACGTTGGCCGAGCTCGCGGTCTCCGAGATCCATGCGAACCCGCGGCAGCCGCGCAAGGACTTCGAGCGCGACGCCGTCTCCGGGCTCGCGGAGTCGATCAAGGCGCAGGGGCTGATCCAGCCGGTCGTCGTCCGCCCCAGGCTCGAGGGCGGCTACGAGTTGATCGCCGGCGAGCGGCGCTGGCGGGCGGCACGCGAGGCGGGACTCGTCTCGTTGCCGGCGGTGATCCGCGAGGCCGACGACCGCGACACGCTCCTGCTCGGTCTCGTCGAGAACGTCGCCCGAGAGGATCTGTCGACGGTCGAGGAGGCGCGCGCATACGCACTGCTGCTGGACGAGTTCGGGTTGTCGATCGGCGACATCGCCGTGCGGGTCGGCAAGGCGCGGCCGACCGTGTCGAATCGGTTGCGTCTGCTCGAACTGCCGGACGACGTCCTCGAACTGCTCCATCGCGACGCGCTCAGCGAGGGACACGCGCGCGCGGTACTCGGCGTGCCCGACCACGAGGGTCAGCGCCGCCTCGCGAAACAGATCGTGCGCGACGGGATGTCAGTCCGCGCCGCCGAGCGCGCAGCCCGGTCGGCCGGCGCGCGCACGAAGGCGCGGCGAGCGGTGGCGGTCGATCCAATGCTTGCGGCGCGCGTACGTGAGGCGTTCCAGAAGGCGACCGGGTTCGAGGCGAAGGTCGGCCGCGCCGGCGTCACCGTGCCGCTCGACGACGAGGTTCAGCTCGAGGAGCTCGCCGAAGCGCTCGAGCGGCTCGCCGCTACGAGCTGACCGGCCGCCCGCGATCGGCCGCCCGCGATCGGCCCCACTCGCGAAGCGCCTCGCCCGCCGCGCCGATCCCGCCGAGCCAGCGGAAGCCGCCGATCGACAGCACATAGAGAATGCCGATTGCGATCCAGCCCGCCATGCGCTGAATGCTACGTCGAATGGGCGATCCTGGATTCGAACCAGGGACCTCCGCCTTATCAGAGCGGCGCTCTAACCAGCTGAGCTAATCGCCCGCGCGGCCCGCAGTGTAGCGGCGGGCGCCGCCGCGTTTGCCCCGACGGGCGCCGGTAATCTAGGTGGCGAGCGATGGTCGAGATGACGATCTACGGAGTCTCGTTCGACATCGTCGGCAAGCAGCCGATCGTGCTGCTGAAGACAGCCGACGGCAATCGTTACCTGCCGATCTGGATCGGTCACCCCGAGGCGGCCGCGATCCTGATGAAGCTGCAGGGAGCCGCCGCGCCGCGTCCGCTGACGCACGACCTGCTCGTCAACATCCTCGTCGAGCTCGACGTCGAGGTCGCGCGCGTCACCGTGACCGAGTTGCGCGACAGCACGTTCCACGCGTCGATCACGGTCGTGCACAACGGCAGCGAGCTCGAGATCGACTCGCGCTCGTCGGACGCGATCGCGATCGCCGTGCGCGCACAGGCGCCGATCTTCGCGGCCGACGACGTGATCGAGGAGTCCGCGATCGAGATGGAAGGCGACGAGATCAACGAGGAGGAGATCGTCGACGAATTCCGCCGCTTCCTCGACAAGGTTTCCGCCGAGGACTTCGCCGAGGTCGAGGACGGCGAAGAGGCCGCGCCGCCCGAGGAGGACTAATCGAGCTCGCGCTTGATCAACGCGAGCAGCTCGACGAAGAACGCGCGCACGCCGTCCTCGCTCAAGGGGCCGGGATTCTGGCGCGCACGCTCATCGAGAAGCTGCGCCTCCCGGGCGGGGTCGACGAACGCAATGTCGTGCTCCTCCTTGTACCGCTTCAGATCGCGCACGAGCTCCAGCCGCCTGTTCACAGCTTCCAGCAGCGCTAGGTCGACCTCCTCGATCTGCTCGCGGAACCGCTCGACGCTCATAGGTAGATGTAAACAGTCGAGCCGTAGGCGATCTCGCCGTACACGGTCTGCGCGATCCACATCGGGATGCGCACACAGCCGTGTGAGGCCGGGTACGGCGGCACGTCCGGATAGCCGTGCACTGCGAATCCACGCAGGAAGTAGTTCGGGTAGTAGAGGACCCAGTCGAAACCCTGCACCTTGCGATACACGTGCCAGGTCCCGAGCGGTGTGTTGCCGGTCGCGCCGGTCGACACCGCGACGATCAGCGCCACCCGCCCGCCGCGCACGACGAACAGCACCTGCCGCGTCTTGTCGACCTCGACGTGGTCGCCGCCGTAGCGCGCGCTCGGCGTGCGCGCTCGTTCGAGCCGCGACCAGAACGATGCGTCAACCGTGCCTGTCCGCGCGAGACCTTCGACCTTCTGGAACGCGTAGACCGCCTCGACGTCGTCGCCTTCGAACGCGCCGTTGATCTCGACCGCGTAGTGCAGCTCGGCGAGCCGCCGCTCGAGCTCCCAGACGCTCGGCCCGGTTGCGCCGATCGCGAGGTCAGGCTGGACGATCGTCAACGCGACGGTTCGCGACACCGGCGCCCAGCCGGGTGCCGGCCGTGACGTCACTGTCACATGCGCGATGTGCGGCCGTCGCGTGTCGACGCGCGGGACGACGAGCCTGCCGGCGCTCGCCGGATGCAGCGACGCCACGACGCGCACGCGTCCACCGACCGTCGGGCTGCCGACCGTGCGCACGACGAGCCTCGGCTGCACGAGGACGCGGACCGGCGCGGAGCGCACACCGAGCGCGGTCGCGACCCAGGGCGTGGTGCCGAGCACGCGGACGCGCAACTTGCCTGCCACGAAGCGGCGGCCACGCAGGCTCACGGGGACTCGAGGTGTGACGTGCGCGTGCAGCGTCACGTACTGGGCGTAGCGCGCCCGCGCCGGCGCGCTGATGCTGACCGAGATCGAGGTGACGGGTGGCAGCGCGTCGATGCCGAGGTCGGTAGTCAGCTTCGGATACCACGCGCCGGCTGCGTACACGTGCTGCACGGACTGGCCGACAGCTTGCTGGCCGTCGCCGAACTGCCACTGGTAGCTGCCTGCCGAGCAGGTCGCGGTGAACGTCACGGCGAGCGGCGCTGCGCCGCGGCCGACGGTGGTCGTGACGCCGCAGGGGCCTGCGGCAGGGGACGCGGGCGTAAACACGAGCGCCGCGAAGGCGAAGGCGAGAATGCGGCGCACGCTCTGAATGTACTCAGCGCGTCAGCCGTTGAGAGTGACGGCGGCGACCAGTGCGATCAGATTGAACAGCGAGTGGAGCAGCATGCCGGGTACGACGCTGTGGGCGACCGACCTGATCCACGCGAGCACCATTCCGAAGGCGGCGATCACGGGCAGGGTCAGGATCAGCCCGTGCGCGAGGCCGAAGAGGAGTCCGACGAGGACGATCGCGGGCCAGCGGCCGAGCGGCTCGAGCAGCGAATAGCCGAGCCCGCGATAGGTCACCTCTTCGACGAACGGGATGACCGTGCAGATGACGATGCCGTTGGCGACGTAGGCCGTCGCGTGCGCCGGCTCCCATTGCGACGGCGTCAGGCCCTGCTCGTTCCCGGGATGGGTCAGGGCGCTGTAGGTGATCTCGAAGACGTAGACGAGGACGATCGCGCCGCCGAGCAGACGCAGCGCCTGCGGGATCGAGCGCGGGCGGCGCAGTCCGAGCAGCTTCCGGTCGAACCCCGCAAGCGCCAGGACGACGAGAAGGATGATTCCATCCTGGATGACGCCGCCGACGGCGGTCGACCACCGGTAGAGCACCTGCGGATCGGGCTTGCCCTCGGTGGCGCGGCTCGCGTACGCGACCAGGATGAGGAGCGAGACCAGAGCGAGCCAGCCCGCGAGCTGCGCCGGCCTCTCCATACGATGTGCCGGCGCCGTGCTCGATCGCCTGTTCACTCCAGACGAGGCTAACAGCGCCCTCGAGGAGGTGCGCCCTGTCGCGGAGCGGCTCGTCGCGCTGCGCGAGCGCATGCGCGAGCTCGAGCGAACGCAGGGTGAGCTCGTGACGGCGATCGGCGGCAACGGCGGCGGCTACGCCGCGAGTGACCTGAACGCGGCACAGCAGGAGCTGATCTCGATGGCGGAGGCTGCGGCTGCCTGCATCGAGCGCCTCACGTCGCTCGGCGTGCGCGTCAAGGACGTGGACCTCGGATTGGTCGACTTCCCCGGCCTCCGCTACGGCGAGGAGGTGGAGCTCTGCTGGCACGTGGGCGAGGACACGGTCGCCTGGTGGCACCGCGTCGGGGAGGGGTTCGCGGGCCGGAAACCGATCGACTGGATCGAATAGAACCCTGAGATGCTCGCTCTCGCCGAGTTCTGGCAGCACCTCTTCGTCGCCGCCGTGATGGTCGCGGTCGCGCTTGTCGTCGCGAAGCTCGTCGACTGGCGCATCGCCCGCCGCGACCTCGCGCCCGAAGCGGTCACGCGGTACCGCGTCCTGCGCCGCTCGATCGTCACCGCGATCGTCTTCGTCGGGGTCATGTCGGCGCTGCTCGTGATCCCGCAGGTGCGGGCGGTCGCGGGTGGCGTGCTTGCGTCGTCGGCCGTCGTCGGGCTTGTCATCGGCTTCGCCAGCCAGCGCACGATCGGCAACGTCGTCGCCGGGGTCCTGATCGCGATCACGCAGCCGCTCAGGCTCGGCGACGTCGTCGAGGTGCAGGGCGTGCAGGGCGTCGTCGAGGAGATCGGCCTCACCTACACGTGGATCCGCACGCCGGACAACGACCGGTTCGTCGTCCCGAACGAGAAATTGGCCTCGGATACGATCCGCAACTCCACGATCCGCGGCCGCGACACGTTCGCGGAGGTGACCGCCCAGGTTCCCGCAGGCCCCGGGCTGGCGAAGGTGCTCCAGGGGCTCGAGGGTGTGGGTGACGAGGCGTACGTGAGCGAGCTGACGGCAGACAAGGCGACGATCCTCGTTCGGAGGTGGGTCTCGGACGAGCAGGACGTCGAGCGCGCGGCGAGCGACATGCGGCTCGCGTTGGCAGAGCGGCTGCCGGCATGAGCAGGCGCAGGCGCCGCCACGACGATCTCGACTTCATCCTCGCGCAGCGTGGGCGGAAGAAGAAGCGCAGCGAGCGCATTCGCCGCCGTCGCCGCGCCGGGTTGATCCTCGGCTTCTTCGCGATCACGCTGCTCGTCGTCGTCGGAACGGTCGTGCTCGGGGCAGGTGTGGCGCTCTCCGCCGGCTGCGACCTGAGCAGCCTTCGGCCGGTCGAGATCGGCCAGAACTCGTTCGTCTACGCGCGCGACGGCACGCTGCTCGGCTCGATCCCGGCGGAGCGGAACCGCGAGCCCGTGGGGCTGCGGCACATCGCCAAGTGGTTGCCGCGCGCGACGATCGCGATCGAGGACCGGCGCTTCTACCAGCACGGCGGCGTCGACTACGAGGGCATCGCACGCGCGGCGTGGAAGGACATCACCGCCGGCAAGGTGGTCGAAGGCGGCTCGACGATCACGCAGCAGCTCGTGCGCAATCTGTACACCGGACAGGAGCGAACCTTCAACCGGAAGATGAAGGAGGCCTGCCTCGCGATCAAGCTCTCGCGGCAGCTGTCCAAGCGGCAGATCCTCAACGAGTACCTCAACACGGTCTACTACGGGAACCACGCGTACGGCGTCGAGGCGGCCGCGCAGACGTACTTCTCGCGCCACGCGAGCGAGCTGACGCTTCCTCAGTCGGCGTTGCTGGCCGGCCTTCCGCAGGCGCCGTCGGTGTACGACCCGTTCCACAACCCGCGGGCCGCAATCGCGCGCCGCGACGAGGTGCTGCGCGCGTTGCTCAGGAACGGCGGCATCACGCCGGCCCAGTACGCGTACGCGAGCAAGCAACGGGCGCTGAAGCTGAAGCCGGGCCGGATCTACACGCGCATCAAGCAGCGCTACTTCTTCTCCTACGTCATCGACCAGCTCGAGCAGAAGTACGGCGCGTCGACCGTGCGGGAAGGCGGTCTGAAGGTCTTCACGACGATCGACCCGCGCCTGCAGAGGCTCGCCGTGAAGGCGATCAAAGACGTGCTCCCCTATCGCACCGATCCGGCAGCGGCGATCGTCTCGGTCGAGCCCGGCACCGGTGCGATCCGGGCGATGACCGCCGTCACCCGGAAGGCCCGCAACCAGTTCAACCTGGCCGCGCAGTCGGCGCGCCAGCCCGGCTCGACGTTCAAGACGTTCGTGCTCGCGTCCGCAATCGAGAAGGGCGCCGATCCCGACAGCACCTACTACACCTCCGCGCCGTTCACCTGCACTGTCGGCCCGTGGTGCAACGCGGTCAAGCCGTGGGAGGTGCACACATACGACAACTCGTATCGCGGCACCGAGTCGGTCACGCGCGCGACGCTGCAGTCCGACAACACGATCTTCGCGCAGCTCACGCTCGATGTCGGGCCGGCGTACGTCTGGTCGATGGCGCATCGCCTGGGTGTTCGCGTCACGCCCGACAAACCGGTGGCATCGATTGGCCTCGGCTCGCTCGCCGTCTCACCGCTCGACATGGCAGCCGCGTACGCCACGTTCCCCGCGATGGGGATCTACGCCAAGCCGATGGCGATCACGAAGGTGATCCTGCCCGGCCGCAAGGTCGACCACGCGAGCGGTTGGGGCAAGCCCGACACGAAGCGCGCGGTCTCCCAGGGTGTGGCGTGGAAGGTGACCGATGTCCTGCGCCAGAACGCGCAGTACGGGACGGGTGCCGGCTCGGGCGACGGCGTCCATCCGAACGCGGGCAAGACAGGCACGACCGAGAACCACGCCGATGCCTGGTTCGACGGGTACACGCGCCAGCTGAGCACCGTTGTCTGGATGGGCTATCAGCAGGGCGAGGTACCGATGCTCAACGTGCACGGCTACGAGGTCGCGGGCGCCACCTTCCCGGTTCCGATCTGGCACGAGTACATGGCAGCCGCACTCTGGAAGCGTCCCGCGATCGATTTCGCGACACCGGACAAGTACCCGGCGTTCCGCTACCTGACGAAGGGCGACTGGGGCTCGTTGCACTCGTACTACGTGCCGACCTACACGACGAGTACGGCGGCGACGACCACGACGCCGGCACCGCCGGCGAAGCCGCACGGCAAGCAGAGGCTACGTCCCGGTCCCCATTAGCTCGACCCAGCGGCGGCCGAGCACCGGCCGCGACGCGCGTTCGAGGAACAGGGCGCGGCCCCGCTCGGCGACCGCGCGTCGCAGCTCTTCGTCCTCGGTCAACCGCCGAATCGCCTCCGCGAGCGCGGCCGGGTCGTTGGACGGGACGAGCAGGGCTGATTCGCCGTCGCGCAACAGCTCACGCGCCGCCTCGGTGTCGGCGGTGATCACGGGAGCCCCCGTTGCCAGCGCATCGAACACGGGCGGCGGGATGGCTCGAGAGTCGCGGAAGCTCGCGAGCACGATCCCCGCGTGCGCCACCGCGATGCCCAGGTCGTCGGGCGCGATCTCGCCCGGCACGACCACGCGCACAGGCACGTCGACGAGGTCCGCCGCCGCGCGCACGATGTCGATCGAGGGGTCGGTCGCGTGCGGCGACGCAAAGTGCACGGCGGTGAACGGATACGCGGGCGACCAGGGATGGCGGTAGAGCTCTTCGTTCGCGCCGAGGAACACCGAGGCGACTCGCCGAGCGCCGAGCGTCTGCAGAAAGCGCCCCTCGGCGTCGGTGCCGCACACGACCAGGTCGGGGAGTCGCAGCGCGCGCAGGTCGACTGCGCGCAGCATCGTCGCGGCCGTTGAGCGCGGGCGGAAGCGCCGGCGCACGGCGATGAGCTCGTCCTCGAGCGAAAGCACCGCGTCGAAGATGAGCGGCTTCGTGCCGGCGAGCCGCCGCGCGCGCGGCACGTCGAAATGGCCGGGGTATCCGACGATCAACACATCGAAGTCGCGGTGGCGCGGCACGAGCAGCCGGCTCTCGGCCGCGAACACGTTCATCGCGCCGCGAACACCCGTCCGCCGCACCGTCGCCTGGCGCTCGACGACCTCGACCCCGGCGTCGCGGAGGGCCGCGATCGCGTTCACGTTCCGCGGGTGCTCGGGATCGTACGTCCCGTAGTAGAGCGCCCTCATGTCGTGACCGGGACCGTCGTCGTCGTGTCGAAAGTGGTGGTCGGCGTCGTGGTCACCGGCGCGGTCGTCGTCGGCGCGGTGGTCGTCAGCGGCGCGGTCGTCGTGGGGAGCGTGGTCGGCGGTGCCGTCGTGTCGGGCGCGGTTGTGGTGTGGGCTGTCGTAGTCGGCGCAGTGGTCGTGTGCGCCGTCGTGGTCGGCCTGGTCGTGGGCTGCGTCGGGGCTGTCGTTGTCGGGGCCGTCGTCTTCGGGGCCGTCGGCTCGGCTGTCACGGACGGCACGGTCGGGCTCGGCCCGGTTGTCTGATTAGGCGACGAGGAGTGGTGGCCGGCCACGAACGCCGCAGTGACGCCGCCCGCGAGCAGGAGCGCGGCGGCGGCGATCAGCAGAGCGCGCCGCGGAGGGCGACGGCGGGGCAGCACCTGCAGCACCTGCGTGGCGTCTTCGGCCTCGGCGGCGAGCGCGGCCGCGAATGCGGCGCCGTCTCGCGGACGCTGGTCCGGGTCCTTCGCCAAGGCGCGCGTCGTGAGGTCGGCCAGCCACGGCGGCGCATCGGAGCGCAGGTCGCGCACGCCGGGCGCCGGCTCGTCGCGATGCTGCCTGACAATCTCCATCGCGTTCGGCGACTCGAACGGCAACCGGCCCGTCAGCAGCTGAAAGAGGATGACGCCGAGCGAGTAGATGTCGCTGGCCGGCGTCGCTGGCCGGCCCGACGCCTGCTCGGGCGAGATGTACAACGCCGTTCCGAGGACGGTGCCCGACTCGGTCAGCGTGCCGCTTCCGTGGACCTGCGCGATGCCGAAGTCGGCGATCTTCGGCCGTCGCTCCGTGTCGAAGAGGATGTTCGCCGGTTTGAGGTCCCGGTGCACGAGGCCGCGCCCGTGCGCGTGCGCGAGACCCTCGGCCACGCCGGCGGCGATGCGCACGGTCTCCTCGTCGGCGAGTGGGCGATCGTGCTCGAGCAGATCCGCGAGGGAGCCACCCGGCAGGTACTCCAGCACCATGAAGGGCTTGCCGTCCGCCTCGCCGTAGTCGTAGAGCGCGCAGATGTTCGGGTGCGAGAGTGCCGCGACGGCCCGCGCCTCGCGCTCGAAGCGCGCGCGGTCGGCCGCCGGCGCCAGCGTCTTCACGGCGACTCGTCGGCCGAGCTCCTCGTCCTCGGCCAACCACACGGCGCTCATCGCGCCCCGACCGAGCGGCTCGAGCAGGCGATAGCGCTCGGCAAAGAGATCCCCGGCCATGTGGGGCCTGATTATCGTGAACGGCCGTGCCCGTCCCGCTCGCAATCGAAGATGCGCTCGATCTCGTCCTTTCGCGCGTGCGGCCGCTCACCGGTGAGACGGTCGCGGTCGCCGCCGCCGCGGGGCGCGTCCTCGCCGAGCCCGCCGCCGCGCTCGTCGACCTGCCGCCGTTCGACAGCTCGGCGATGGACGGCTACGCCGTGCGCGCGGGCGATGCGCCGGGGGAGCTGCGCGTCGTCGGTCACTCGGCCGCGGGGATGCCGTTCACGGGCGCGCTGTCGGCCGGCGAAGCAATCGGGATCTCGACGGGAGCGGAGGTGCCGGGTGGCGCCGACGCGGTCGTTCCGGTGGAGCTCGTCCGTGAGGAGGGCGAGCTGATCGAGGCCGGAGCGGTCGTAGCCGGTGCGCACATTCGCCGGCGCGGCGGAGACGTTTCGAGGGGCGAGCTCGTCGTCGCGGCGGGCGTTCGCCTCGGCGCACCGGAGGTCGGTGCGCTCGCAGCGGCCGGACTTGCCGAGGTCGTCTGCGGACGGCGGCCGACCGTCGCCGTGCTCGCGACCGGCAGCGAGCTCCGCGCTCCCGGCGAGCCCCTTGCGCCGGGCGAGATCTATGAGTCGAACTCGACGCTGCTCGCTGCGCAACTCGAGTCCGCGGGCGCGCTCGCCGAGGTCCTCCCGCCCGTCGCCGACGATCCGGCCGAGACGCGCGCGGCGCTCGCCCGAGGCCTCGACTCCGACGTGCTCGTGACCTCGGGCGGCGTCTCCGTCGGCCCGCACGACCTCGTACGAGGTCTGCTCGCGGAACTGGGCGTCGACGAGGTGTTCTGGCAGGTGGCCGTCCGGCCCGGCAAGCCGGTCGCGTTCGGCGTGCGCGGCTCGACCCTGGTGTTCGGGCTGCCGGGCAACCCGGTGTCGTCGCTTGTGGGCTTCGAGCTGTTCGTCCGCCCCACGCTCGACGCGTTGCAGGGTCTGGCGGATCCTCGGCCGCGCTATCTGCCGGGGCGGCTCGCGTCGTCCGTGCGGCGGAACGGCGGCCGCGACGAGCTGGTGCGCGCCCGCGCGCGCGTCGACGTGGAGACCGTCTTGCTCGAGCCGCTCGGCGGCCAGGAGTCGCACATGATCGTCCGCTCCGCGTCGGCGGATGCGCTCGTGTTGGTCGAGCGGGGCGAGGGCGAGCTGCCGGCCGGCACTGCGGTGCGGTACTTGCCGATCTAGCCGATCTAGCCGCCGAAGGCGCGCCGCTGCTGGTCGCGCCGCCGCGCGCGCCTGGTGAGGACGAGAGTGCGAACGAGCTCGCGAAGAGGGCCGCGCAGCGGACGTTCGCCGCGTGCCGGGTAGGGCGCGTACCGTCCTGCTGCTGCCGCGCCAAGCTGCGCCGCGCAGGCACCGGCGGCGAGGGCGATTGCGACTGCCGTCGGGCCGACGTAACCGACCGCGGCGAGCCTGACCAGGTACCACGGCGCGTCGAAGCCGAGCCCGAAGCGCGCTCCGACCTCGAGCATCAGCACCGCGATGCCGGCGAGGCCGGCGACGAAGACGATCGCCCGCGCCGGCCCGCGACCGAGCCGTACCTGCGGCAGCCACAGCCACGCGTGCAGCGCCGGGAGCAGGAACACGAGCGCGAACGGGTTTGTTGCCAAGACAAGCAACGCAACGACTCCCAGAGCTAGGAGCGCAACCGTCTCGCCGGCCAGCTGCGCGTCCGCCGGCACCGGGCGGCGCGGCACGAGTCGCTGCCGGCCGACGAGCCATCCAGCGAGCGCGACGGCTGAGAAGAGGAGGAGCGCCGTCACGGGCCAGTCCCCCGCCTCGGGCGAGGCCGGGTTCGTCGGGCGCGCCGGGCCGCCCGGCCAGGCACCGAGTGCGCGGAAGGCATAGAACGCCAGCCCGAGGAAGAGCCAGAACTGCAGCCGGCTGGCCAGCGCGCGCGCCGCCGGCGCCAGCACGATGCGGCGCCGTCGGCAGTTGGCGAACAGATCCACGACGCCGACGACGTACGGGATCAGGAGCGCGGCGAGGAAGAGCTCGATTGCCCAGCCGCGGATGATCCGGCCGCCCGCCCACACGAAGCTCGTCGTGCCCTGGGTCAGCTCGACGCCTTGGTCGAGCGAGCCGAGGAGCTGTTGCGTGGCCCGGCCGAGCGCCGCGAGGCGCGTCTCGCTGAGTGCCCTCGGACGGTCGCCGAACGCGTCCGGCGGCCTTTCGCCCGTCGTGGTGAGCGTGATTGCCGGGACGCCGCGCGCGACGAATGGGCCTTGCTCCCGAAAGGTGATCGGAAACGCGAGGTCGAGCAGTTGGCCGGCCAGGCTGGACCGGCGCGGGCGGCTGCCGGTCTGCTCGACGATGCGGTGCGCGGCCGTTTCGACGAGCGCCGCGGCCGGGGAGCGCGGCCGGTCGCCGGCGATCACGATGCGCGGCGGACCGTGTCCGCCGATCGCGTCGAGGTTGATCGCAGCAACGACGTGGAAGGGTGTCCGCTCGGCGAAGCGCACTGCGCCGAGGCCGCCGTAGGAGCCGGCGTCGGTGGAGAGAAAGACGACCGTGTGCGCGGCGCGCACCGGCTGGCCGGACTGCGTGCTGCCCGTCTGCGCGTAGCTGCGCGCGAGCTCGACCAGGGCGGCCGTGCCGGTCGCGTCGTCGTTGGCGCCCGGCCCGACACCGGTGTCGTCGCGATGTGCCAGCACGACGATCGCGTCCGACGAGCGCCCGGCGGCGACGGCCCACAGGTTCTGCAGGCGGACACGGCCGAGACCCGGTACGTCCTGTCGCCACGTGTCCGAGCTGACCGGCAGTCCGTACGCCGCGAACTGCTCGCGGAACCACGCGGCGGCGCCCAGGTCGCCGGCGGAGCCGGGCGTCCGCGCCGAGAACTTGCCGGCGAACTCGACCGCCAGCGCCTTGGTTGCCGGGCCGTCGAAGTTCGGCGGCAGGAGCGGCGCCGGCAGGGTTGCCGGCCGCGTGATGGAGAACGCGAGGATCAGGAGCGGCAGCGAGACGACCAGGAAGGCGCTGCGGTAAAGCCTGCCGTCCACCGGCCGCTCGAGCGAGCCGCGCCGCGGCCGCCGGCGGGTGGCGCGGGCGGGAGTCGGGAGCATGCAGGGCTACAGTAAGCCAGCCACATGATTGATCGGCACGATGGCTGAGCCCTCACCCACGATCTTGCTCGTCGACGACGAGGACTCCGTCAGGAAGCTGCTCGCGTTCCCGCTCGAGCGCGACGGCTACTCGGTCGTCCAGGCCGCCGACGGCGAGGAGGCGCTGCGCCAGTTCGCCGACCAGCCCGTCGACCTTGTCGTGCTCGACATCATGCTGCCGCGGCTCGACGGCCTCGAGGTCTGCAAGCGCCTGCGCGCCACCAGCACCGTCCCGATCATCATGCTCACGGCCCGCGACGACGAGCTCGACAAGGTGATCGGGCTCGAGCTGGGCGCGGACGACTACATCACGAAGCCCTTCTCGATTCGTGAGTTCCGCTCGCGCGTGCGCGCGTTGCTGCGCCGCGCGCGGGCGCCGCACGTTCCGGGCGAGGACGCCGACGAGGTGATCGAGCACGAAGGGCTGAGGATCGACGTGGCCCGGCGTGTCGTCGAGGTGCGCGGCCAGCCGGTGCAGCTGACGTACGTTGAGTTCGAGCTGCTTCGCACGCTCGCGGCGCATCCCGGGCGGGTGTTCAGCAGACGCATGCTGCTCGAGGCGCTCTGGAAGAGCGCCGACTACCGCGATCCCCGCACGATCGACGTCCACGTCCGCCACCTGCGCGAGAAGCTCGAGGCGGAGCCCCGCTCACCGGAGTACATCCTGACGGTGCGAGGCGTCGGCTACCGCTTCCGCGACCGATGACCCCGCTCAGGGGCGTCGGCGGCAGGCTTGCGCTCGCCCTTCTCGCGGTGGTTGCGGGCGTGCTGGCGATCGTCTACCTGATCGTCGTCCCGTCCTACCGCTCGTCGCTCGCCAACAATGAGCTCCGCAGCCTGCAGACCTCGTTGCGCGCGGTGATCCCGAGCTTCCCGCCCGAGCCGTACCTGAAGCAGCAGTTTGCGAGCGTCACGGCACAAAAGGTCAACGCCCGGGTCGTCGTCTACGACCTGCAGAACGTCACACCGTCCTTGCTCGAGCCGTACGCCGACTCCGATCTCGATGCCGATTCGTCGGAGCTCGAGAACGATCCCGTCGCCTTCGAAGCGATCAAGGACAGCACCCTGGCGCGTGGGCTCGTGACGCGCTCCGGCGAGACGTACGCCGAGGTCGCCTACCCGATCGGCAGCTCCGTTCTCATGCTCCAGTCGTCGCTGCACGACCAGCTGCAGGTCGTCTCGGTGGTTCGCCGCCGCGTGTTCGAGGCGGGCGCGCTTGCGATGGTCTTTGCGGTTCTCCTGGGCTACACGGGCGCGAGCTTCTTCGCCCGCCGGATCCGGCGGCTCGAGTACGCCGCGAACCGCATCGCCGCCGGCAGCTTCGACGAGCCCGTCGTCGACCACGGGGCCGACGAGCTCGGCCAGCTGGCGCGCTCGTTCGAGCGCATGCGGCTGCGGCTCTCCCGGCTCGACCGCGCCCGCGGCGAGTTCATCGCCAACGCCTCGCACGAGCTGCGCACGCCGCTGTTCTCACTCGGCGGCTTCCTCGAGTTGCTCGACGACCCCGCGGTCGACGAGGCCACGCGCGCGGAGTTCCTGGCCCAGATGCGGGAGCAGGTCGATCGCCTGACGAAGCTCGCGACCGACCTGCTCGACCTCTCGCGGCTCGATGCTGGGCGCATGAGCGTGGCGTCGGAGACGATCGACCTGTCGGAGTTGGCGGACGAGCTCGCCGCCGAGTTTCGTGCGCGTGCGACGACGGTCGAACACGAGCTGGAGCTGGCCCCGGAGCCGCCGGTCAAGGCGGTCGGCGACGCCGAGCGCGTGCTGCAGATCGGCAGGATGCTGGTCGAAAACGCGCTCGTCCACACACCGCCGGGCACGAGCGTGCGCGTCTCGAGCTCGCTCGACGGCGGGCGTGCGACGCTGACGGTCGCCAACGACGGGCCGCTGATTCCAGCGGAGGCGCAGCACCAGGTGTTCGAGCGGTTCTTCCGCCTGGACGGGGCGCGGGCGTCGGGTAGCGGTCTCGGGCTGGCGATCGCGCGCGAACTGGCGGAGCTGATGGGCGGGCGGATCGAGCTCGATTCCCAGAACGGCTGGACGTTGTTCACGCTCGCGCTGCCGGCCGACGTGACGCGCGAGCCGATTTTGGCTTGATTCCGTTGGGATAAGCCCGTTGCGCAGGGCGATTCCATGTGGAACGTCGGTTTCGGCCATGTCCGTTTGGGTCGTCAGGCAATTGGCTCGAGAAACGGCGGGAACTCGTAGCCGACCTCACAGCGCGCCGCCGCCGTCGGCTAGTCAGCCAAGGCCATCGAGGCGAATTACTCGCTGGAAGCGCCTGATCACCTCTTCGTCGCAGTTCCGAAGCTGGACATACGGCCTCGCGCCGTCGAGCGTGATCGACCCTTCGCCCTTCGAACAACCCGGCCGCCCAAGCGACTTCGTGGCGCCGATTCGACGGTAGCTCCGTCACTGACGCGGAATTGCGCCAAAAGTGTGAAATTGCCACGGCGCTACAGTGCCCGGGGATGCGCGCCGGCCCCATCGCCGCCCTCGCCCTGATCGCTGCGGCCCTGGGTGGTGCCGCCGTGCTCGCGGTCGCCAAGGCCGCGGGTTGGCTGCACACCGAGGGCACGAAGACCGTCGTCGTACGGGAGCCGGCACCGGGCGGCGAGGCCGCGCCGGTCGTTGCCGCCAGGCCGCTGGTCGGCAACGGCTTTCAGCCGGCGCAGATCTACCGGCGGCGCGCGTCGGGTGTCGTGACGATCATCTCGTTCTTCTCGACCCCTGAGGGCAGCGCCGGCCAGGGCTCGGGCTTCGTCGTCTCCGAGCGCGGCGTCGTCCTGACCAGCGCACACGTGATCACGACCGCCGGCGACGGCTCCTCCGGCGCGGCGTCTCCGGCCCACCACGTCTACGTGGAGTTCGCCGACGGCGACCGCGTGGCAGCCAAGATCGTCGGCTACGACCTCTACGACGACGTCGGCGTGCTCAAGCTCGACCCCGGCCAGCATTCGCTCAGCCCCGTGCCGCTCGGCGACTCGAACCGGCTCGTCGTCGGCCAGCCCGTCGCGGCCATCGGCAGCCCGTTCGGCAATGCCGACTCGCTCTCGGTCGGCGTCGTCTCTGCCATCAGGCGGTCGATCCCGTCTCTCACCACGAACTACAACCTGGTCGACGCGATCCAGACCGACGCGCCGATCAACCACGGCAACTCGGGTGGGCCTCTCTTCGACGCTCGCGGGCGCGTGATCGGGATCAACGCGCAGATCCGCTCGAGCGGCTCTGGCTCCGGCTTCGAGGGCGTCGGCTTTGCGGTCCCGATCGACTCCGCCAAGCGCTCGCTGTCGCAGCTCCTTGCGACGGGCAAGGTCGCTTATGCCTACGTGGGGATCACGACCGAGGACCTGACGCCGTCGATCGCGCGGAAGTTCGGCTACGCGGCCCTACACGGGGCGCTGATCGACAAGGTGAAGTCCGGCACCGCAGCCGCGGCCGCCGGGTTGGTGGCCGGAACGCGCGACGTCGTCTACCAAGGCCTCGACGTCAGGATCGGCGGCGACGCGATCGTCGCTATCGACGGGATCCCGGTGCAACGCGCCGAAGACGTCGTGCGCATCGTCTCGCAGCGACTGCTTCCCGGTGAGGCGGCGACCTTTACGGTCGTCCGCGGGACGCATCGCCGCCAGGTGAAGCTCAGCCTCGATCGGCGTCCCGAGTAGGGACGCTCGGCGAATGCCGAGCCTCCCTGCGAGCCTTTTTCGGCTTGTGGTTAGAACCGCCCGCGGCGCGGGAACCTGATCGAAAATCAGAAAGCGCGTGCGTAAGCGAGGTTTCGACAGGATCCCGGAGGTTTACCTCCGCGATCCGGAGGGTATGTCAGCGCCGATGAGCTCGACGGTGGACGGCCTAGCAGTGGGGACGGCAACGATTCGCTTGACCATTCCAGCCAAGCCCGAATACATCACGCTGGGCCGGCTCGCCCTCGCCGGCATCGCCCGCATGCGCCCCGGCGACGTCTCGGAAGAAGTGCTCGGCGACCTCAAGCTCGCCCTCACCGAGGCTTGCACCAACTCGGTCAGGCATGCCTACGGCGACGCCGGCGGCATGGTCGAGATCGGGTACGAGCTGCACGCCGACAGGCTGGTCGTCGAAGTTGCCGACCAGGGCAACGGGTTCGCGCGCGGGGGTGAGAGGCGGGCGCTCTCGGAGGACGAGCTGATCGAGGGCGGGCTCGGGATCGCGATCATCGAGGCGCTCTCGGACGAGCTCGAGATCTCCGAGCGTCCAGGCGGCGGTTCTTCTCTACGGTTCGTCAGACATCTGACCTGACCGGCGACCGCCTTCGTGCTCCCCGTCGTCAACGTCGGTCGGAAGTCGCTGGGCGATTACGGGACGCTCGTCTCGCGCGGGCTGACGGACGAGATCAGGCGGCTGGCGGAGCCGCTGCAGGGCAAGCGCGTCCTGCATCTCTCGGCGACCGCGTTCGGCGGCGGCGTGGCCGAGATCAACTACACCCTCGTCCCGCTGATGGCGGATGCGGGGCTCGAGGTCGAGTGGCGGATCATGCGCGGCGCCGACGAGTTCTTCGGCGTGACGAAGGCGATCCACAACGCATTGCAGGGAGCGTCGCAGGCGCTCACCGGCGAGGAGAAGGAGATCTTCGAGCGCTACCAACGGCTGAACGCCGACGAGCTTGAGTACGGGAGCTACGACTACGTGATCGTCCACGATCCGCAGCCGGCCGGCGTGATCGACGCCTCCGGCGGCGCGGCGACGAAGTGGATCTGGCGCGGGCACATCGACTTCTCGGCGCCGAACGCCGAGGTGCTCGAGTTCCTGCTCCCGTGGCTTCGCCGCTACGACGCTTCCGTCTTCCACATGCGCCAGTACGTGCCGACCGCAGACGGGCTCGGGCTGGTGGCGATCTGGCCGCCCGCCATCGACCCGCTGCAGCCGAAGAACATGGCGCTCTCGCCCGAGGACGCGGCCTACATCGTCGATCAGTTCGGCGTCGACGTCGATCGGCCGCTGATGACTCAGGTCTCGCGGTTCGATCCCTGGAAGGACCCGCTCGGAGTGATCGACGCGTACCGGAAGGTGAAGGAGCGGTTCCCCGACGTGCAGCTCGCGCTCGTCGGCTCGATGGCGCACGACGATCCCGAGGGCTGGGAGTACTACAACCGAACGGTCGAGCACGCCGCCGGCGACTCGGACATCTACATCCTGAGCAACATGAACAACGTGGGCGCGGTCGAGGTGAACGCGTTCCAGGTCCACTCGCAGGCGCTGATCCAGAAGTCGATCAAGGAAGGCTTCGGGTTGACGGTGACGGAGGCGCTCTGGAAAGGCAGGCCGATCGTGGCGGGCCGCGTCGGCGGCATCGTCGCGCAGATCGACGACGGCGAGACGGGCTGGCTCGTCGGCTCGGTCGACGAGTGCGCAACGGCCTGCGTCGAGGTTCTCCGCGACCCCGTCGAGGCGCGGGCGCGGGCGCTGAAGGGCAAGGAGCTCGTCCGCAGGCGGTTCCTCACGCCGCGGCTGCTGCGCGACTGGCTGGTGCTGTTCAACATGCTCGCCGGCAACGACACAGGAGCTAGCTCTATCGTCACGGCATGACGCGGCCGCTGATCGTCGTCTCGAACCGCGGTCCGGTCACCTATGAGCGCGACGAGAACGGCGTGCGCGTGGAGCGCCGCGGCGGCGGCGGGCTCGCGACCGCACTGCGCGGGCTGCGCGAGCGCTCCGAGTTGACCTGGATCGCGAGCGCGACCACGGACGAGGACAGGGCTGTCGCCGAGGAGTGCAAGCCCGGCGACGACGTCGTCCTGCTCGCGCACGACCGCGCGGCGTACGAGGGCTACTACAACGTGATTGCGAACCCGCTTCTCTGGTTCGCCCACCATTCGCTCTGGGGGCTCTCGACCGGCCCCGACGTCGATCGTGCGACCCACACCGCCTGGACGGATGGCTACGTCCGCGTCAACGAGTCATTCGCAGACGCCGTTGTTGCCGAACTAGACAACCGACCGGACGCGGTCGTGTTCTTCCACGACTACCACCTCTATCTCGCGCCGCGGCTCGTGCGCGAACGCAAGCCCGACGCGCTGCTCGCGCACTTCATCCATGTCCCGTGGCCTGCGGACCTGAGCGTGCTCCCGCGCTGGATGCGCGATGCGATCTACGACGGTCTGCTCGTTAACGACGTCGTCGCGTTCCACACCGAGCGCTGGGCGCAGAACTTCGCAGCGTCGTGCGGCGACCCCGGCAACACGCTCATTACCCATCATCCGATCTCGGTCGACGTCGCCGAGTTCGAGCGGTTGCGGGACGATCCGAACGTGCTTGCCCGCGAGGCGGCGCTCGTCGAGCACCGACCGGAGAAGCTGATCCTGCGCGTCGACCGCACCGACCCGTCGAAGAACATCGCGCGCGGCTTCCGCGCCTTCCGGCTCTTCCTGGATGCGCACCCGGACTGGCACGAGCGCGTGACGATGCTCGCGCTGCTCGACCCGTCGCGGCAGTCGATTCCCGAGTACGTGGCGTACCTCGAGACAGTCGAGCGCGAGGCGGCGCTGACCAACGAGCGGTTCGGGCGCGCCGGCTGGCTACCGGTCGACCTCCGGGTCGACGACGACTTTCAGCGCTCGGTCGCGGCCTACAAGCAATTCGACGTGCTCTTCGTCAACGCGGTGTTCGACGGGCTGAACCTCGTCGCGAAGGAGGCGCCGCTCGTGAACGTGCGGGACGGCGTCGTCGTGCTGTCGGAGAACGCGGGCGCGTACGAGGAGCTCGGCGAATGGGCGCTGCCGGTGAGCCCGTTCGACCTCGTCGGGCAGGCGGAGGCGATCGAGCGCGCGCTGAGCATGGACGCCGGCGAGCGAGGGCAGCGGGCCGCGGCGATTCGCGACCAAGTGCGCACTCACGACGTTGCGGCGTGGCTCGACGCGCTCCTCGCCGACTTCGAGCACGTCTCACGTAACGTGCGCGCATGACGCTCGCTGCAGCGACCGAGCTGCGTGTCGTCAACCCGGCAACGCTGGAGCTGGTCGGCGTCGTTCCCATGACCGATGCCGAAGGCGTCGCTGTGCGGGTCGCCGCCGCGCGCACGGCTCAGGCGGCGTGGGCCGAGGCCTCGGTGCCGGAGAAGCGCGCCGTGCTCGAGCGGCTCGCGAGGCTCGTTCTCGACTGTGCCGACGAGGTCGCGGACACCGTCGTCGCCGAGACTGCGAAGCCGCGCGTCGAGGCGTTCACGACAGAGCTCTATCCGGCACTCGACGCCGTCACCTGGCTGGTCAAGAACGCCGCTGCGGTGCTCGCGCCCGAGCGCCTGCGCTACCGGCAACCGCACCTGCTGCAGAAGCGCGGGTGGCTGCTGTACGAGCCGCGCGGCGTGATCGGCGTCATCTCGCCGTGGAACTTCCCGTTCGCGATCCCGTTCACCCAGGTCGCGTACTGCGTTGCGGCCGGAAACGGCGTGGTGCTGAAGCCGTCCGAGTTGACACCGCTCTCGGGCCTTCTCGTCGAACGCCTCTTCACTGACGCCGGCGCGCCGCCGGGCCTCGTCGGTGTGGTCCCCGGCGACGAGACGACGGGCGGGAGCCTGATCGTTGCCGGCGTCGACAAGATCGTCTTCACGGGCTCGCCGGAGACCGGCCGTCAGGTCGCGGCCGCGGCGGGCGAGCGGCTCGTGCCGGTCACGCTCGAGCTCGGCGGCAAGGACCCGATGCTCGTGCTCGACGACGCCGATCTCTCGCGGGCGGTCGACGGCGCGCTGTGGTCGTCGTTCGTCAACTGCGGCCAGGTCTGCTCCGGTGTGGAGCGCATCTACGTCGAGTCGGCGCTCTACGAGCCGTTCGTGGAGGAGCTCGCCCGCAAGACCCGCGAGCTGCGGCTCGGCGACGAGGTCGGACCGCTGATCTCGGAGGAGCAGCGCGACCGGGTGTCGGTGCTCGTGGAGGACGCGGTCGCGGCCGGCGCGCATGCCGTCGCCGGCGGTCGCGTGCCCGCGCGGCAGGGCTGGTTCTACGAGCCGACGGTGCTGACCGGCGTTCCGCGCGCGGCGCGCATCGAGCGTGAGGAGACGTTCGGCCCCGTGGTCACGATCGCGCGTTCCGCCGACGAGGGGGCTGCTATCGAGGCGGCGAACGACAGCGCGTTTGGTCTCGGCGCCTCGGTCTGGACGCGCAACGCGGCGCGGGCAGCTCGCGTTGCAGGACGCTTGCGCGCAGGCTCGGTGTGGCACAACGACCACGCCTACTCCTACGGCGCGGCTCAGGCCGCGTGGGGCGGGCGCGGTGCTTCGGGCTTCGGCCGTACGCACTCGAAGCACGGCCTCTACGAGCTCGTCGACGTCAAGTTCGTCGACCGCGACCGGGGGCGAATCCCTGTGCCGTGGTGGTATCCGTACGGCGCCGGGACGGCCGACGCGTTCGCCGGCGCGCTCGAGGTTCTGTACGGCAGCCGCCTGCGCGGCTTGTGGCGCGAGCGCCGCGCGCTGCTCGCGCTCGCCCGGAGGTACCGAACGTGAGCGACCTCTCGCACGTCGACGAGTCGGGCTCGGTGCGGATGGTGGACGTCGGCGGCAAGCCGTCGCAGCGGCGGCGCGCGGTCGCACGGGCGGTCGTCTCGATGGCGCCGGCGACCGCCGAGCAGCTGCGGGCGCTGCCGAAAGGCGACGCTCTGACGACCGCCCAGTTGGCGGGGATCATGGCCGCGAAGCGCACGTCCGAGCTGATCCCCCTCTGCCACCCCTTGCCGTTGACGCACGTTGGCGTCGACCTCGAGGTCGGCGAGGGCGCGGTCACGATCACGGCCTCGGTCGAGACCACGGCGCAGACCGGCGTCGAGATGGAGGCGCTGACAGCGGCGTCGGTCGCGGCGCTCACCGTCTACGACATGGCGAAGGCGATCGACAAGGGCATGTCCTTCTCGGTCGAGCTGCTGGAGAAGGTGAAGGAGTGAGGGCGGCGGTTCTCACTGTTTCCGACCGCGTCTCGCGCGGCGAGGCCGAGGATGTGAGCGGCGACCTGCTCGCGGCGCTGCTCGGCGGCGACGGGCACGAGGTCGAGCGGGCTGTCGTTCCCGACGAGGCGGATGCGATCGCGGCCGCGATCGAGGAGCTCGCGAGTTCGACATCGCTCGTGCTGACGACGGGCGGGACGGGGCTCGCGCCGCGGGACGTGACGCCGGAGGCGACTCGCACCGTGCTCCAGCGCGAGGCGCCGGGAATCGCCGAGGCGCTGCGCGCGGACGCGATCGCACGG
>JBKPRG010000159.1:0-14770 GCA_046765815.1 Actinomycetota bacterium | reverse complement strand
CCGCCCGGGCGACGAGGGCGGCGGCCGCGACCGCCAAGCACCCCGCCAGCACGAGGGCGTTGCGCATCGACCAAACGTTAGCGAGACTCGGGTCGTGGCCTCCGTCCCCCGGTGGGTGCTCGTGGTCGTGGGCGTCGTCATCCTCGTGGCAGCCCTCGACGTCGCGGTGTTCGTCGCGGCTCGCAACCACAGCGAGGCAGCCGTCGTTCCGGTGGACCGCACAGGCGCGGTCGCCGTGATCGACCCGCGCTCGGGCCATGTGCTGACGAGCATCTCGGTCGGTCGCGAGCCGACGCTCGTCGCCGCCGGCTTCGGCGGCGTCTGGGTGCTCAACAAGGGCCAGGGAACACTGACCCACATCGACGCGAAGACGTCTCACGTCGTCGCGACACTGAAGCCCGACGCGTCGGCGAACGCGCTCGCGATCGGCGCCGGCGGAATCTGGTTCGCCGGGCACACAAGGGCTGCTGCGAGCACGCCGCTCGAAGAAGCGATGCTGGAGCGGGTCAACCCGTCTACAGGGCTCGTCGACCGCCGCTTCGCGACCAGCACGGGCGCCACCGTCGTCGCGGTGGGCCACCGCGCTCTCTGGTCAACCGGCTACCTGGGCGGCCACGTGCGCGGCGCTGCCCGCTCGGACGCCGACACGGGCGAGCTGCGGAAGCTCGACATCGAGATCTACGGCGACCTCGTGGCAGCCGACGACGACGGCGTCTACTACGTCGCCAGCCTCGCGAACCGGGTCGCCAGCGTCTCACCCCTGACCGAGCGGCTCACGCACACGCTCAACCTCATCACCGACGCGAGCCTCGCCGCGGGGAACGTCCCCTCGTCGCCGACGGGTGTCGTCCTCGGCGGCGGCTCCGTCTGGATCAGCAAGTCCGACGGAACTGTGCTGCGGCTGCCGCGGAGCCTGAGCGGGATCACGGCGAACGTGAAGGCTTGCACGAACGCGCTCGCGATCGCGTACGGCGAGTCGGCGGTGTGGGTCGCCTGCGGCGACCAGACCGTCGCCCGCATCGACCCGACCACGAACAAGGCGACGAAGGTCGCTTTGCTCGACCGCCTCCCGCGCGGCATCGCCGCCGGCGAGGGCGGCGTCTGGGTGACGCTGAATTGAGGCGGCGCCTGCGCTGGCGCCGTTGGTGGCGGGAACGCGGCCAGCGGCAGCTCCGCGTCCTCGCGATCGAGCACTGGGACCCGCTGAACGTCTACGACGACCCGCCGCGCGCGGACGTGTACGACGCCTATCTCGACCGCGTCGGCCGGATGCTCCGGCGCGGCAAGGGTGCCGAGGAGATCGCGCGTTACCTCGGGAACGTGCGCACGAAAGCGTTCGACCGCGAGGAGAGCGAGACGGCCGACGAACTCTTCGCCGACCGCATCGTCGCCTGGTACGCGGTCGAGCAGCCCGACGGTTAGTTCCTCGCCCAGCGGGCAAACCTGAAGCCGCAGAAACGGGGGAAGGAGCAAACACTATGGCCACATGGCTTTGGGTGGTGATCGTCGTTGTCGCCGCGGCAGTCGTGCTGGCGGTGCTCGCAGCCGCACTTCGGACGCGCAGGACACAGCAACTGAAGGGCCAGTTCGGGCCTGAGTACGATCGTGTCGCGGCGGATGCACCGACGCGGCGCGAAGCCGAGTCCGAGCTGCGCGAGCGCGAGCAGCGGCACGAGCAGTTCGACCTGCGGGCGCTCGATCCGCGGAAGGCCGACCGCTACCGGTCGCGCTGGCAAAACCTGCAGGCATCGTTCGTCGACGATCCGGCGGGCTCCGTGGTCGAGGCGGACGCGATGATCCGGTCGGTCATGAAGGACCGCGGCTATCCAGTCGAGGACTTCGAGACACGCGCCGCGGATCTCTCGGTTGAGCATCCAGACGTCGTGCAGAACTACCGGACTGCTCACGGCATCGCGCTCGAGCACGAGCGGGGAGACGCGGACACGGAGAGTCTCCGGACGGCGCTCCGGCACTACCGCGCACTGTTCGACGAGCTCGTGGAGACGAAGGAGGCAGTCCGGTGAGCGAACAGACCAAGACGAAGGAACCGACCGGGCTCGATTCGCTCTTCGACCAGAAGCGAACCCAGCAGCTCCGCGACCGCTGGCACACGTTGCAGGCGAAGTTCGTCGACGATCCGCGCGACACGGTGGCGGAGGCGGACGGACTCGTCTCGGAGGTCCTCGAGGAGCTCGAGGCCGCCTTCAGCGGGGCGCGCGCAGACCTGGAGCGTCAATGGAGCCGGGGCGACGACGCCTCCACCGAAGACCTTCGCCGGAGCCTGCAGCGCTATCGCGCGTTCTTCGACCGCCTGCTCGAGGCGTAGTCGACGCGTAGAGCAACGCTGCGGCAAGCGCGAAGCACGCCGCGGCGGCAGCAACAGCCGTCTGTGTCAGGGCGGACGCTGCCGCCGCCGCGGCAACCGCGGCCACGAGGAGCGCGTTCGCCAGCGGCCGCCGCCTGAGGGTGGAGATCGCGACCACGAGCACGATGAGTGCACCGGCGGAGCTGCCGACGATCGCGATCACGCGGGGCAGCGCGTCCACGTGAGCCTGCGCTCGCGGCACGCTCGTCGAGGCCAAATGGCCATGCAGAGGCATTGCCGCCGCCACTCCGACGGCGAGCCCCGTGTAGAGCAGCCCACCGGTGCCCGCCCAGCGTCGGCCCGCCAGCTGTAGCGAGCCGATGCCGAGGAGCGGGGCAGAAAGGAGTGCGCCGGCGAGGTAGTAGATGCGGAACGACCCGCCGTCCCAGCCGTGCGCCGAGCCCCACGCCATCGCGCCCGAGGCCGCGGCGAAGCTCAGCAGCCCACCGGCCCACGCGTAGCGGCGCGCACGAAGCAGGCGGCCGGCGAGGCGGAGCGACAGCAACGCGGCCCCGAAGGCGAGCAGTGCGTTCATCGACAATAGTGTCGCCGCTGATCGGTAGCCTGAGGCACTTGGAGAAGCGCTACCTCTTCACGCCCGGGCCGACGCCCGTGCCGCCCGAAGTGCTCGCCGCCGGCGCCGAGCCGATCGTCCACCACCGCGGACCAGATTTTCGCGAGATCTACGCGAGCGCGCTCGACCGGCTGAAGGACGTCTACCGCACTCAGTCCGACGTGCTGCTGTTCAGCGCCTCCGGGACGGGGGCGATGGAGTCGGCGGTCGCGAACCTCTGTGCCCCGGGCGACCGCGTCGCGGTCGTCAGCCACGGCTCGTTCGGCGAACGCTGGATCGCGATCTGCGAGCAGCACGGCGTCGACGTGCAGGCGATCCGCTACGAGTGGGGTGACGTGCCCGATCCCGGCGAGGTGGGCGCGGCAGTGCGCGAGTCGGATGTCGATCTCGTGTTTTGCCAGCAGTCGGATACGTCGACCGGTGTCGTCTCCGATGTGCGTGCGGTCAAGGACGCGATCGGCGACGCAACGCTCGTCGTCGACGCGATCTCATCGCTCGGCGCGGTCCCGCTCGAGACGGATGCGTGGGGCATCGACGTCGTCATCGCGGGCTCGCAGAAGGCGCTGATGGCTCCGCCCGGGCTGGCGATGGTCTCCGTGCCGCCACATGTGCTCGAGCGCGCAAAGCCGTCACGCAGCTTCTACTTCGACTGGGTCGCGAACAAGAAGGCGCAGGACAAGCTGGACGCGGCGTTCACGCCGGCGGTCTCGCTGATCCGCAGCCTCGATGTCGCGCTCCGTCTGCTGCTCGACGACGGGCTGGAGACGGCGTTCGAGCGGCACGTGCGCCTGGGTCGCGCGACCCGTGCGGGCGTCAAGGCGATGGGTCTCGAGCTCTTCTCGCCGGATGACGACTCCGCGGCCGTCGTGACGGCGATCCGCGCGCCCGAAGGCGTCGACAGCGACGAGCTCCTGTTGCATCTGCGCGACCGCCACGGCGTCACGCTCGCGCCGGGCCAGGCGCAGCTCAAGGGCAAGGTCTTTCGTATCGGCCACATCGGCTGGTTCGACGTGTTCGACATCGCGAGCGCGCTGGCGGCCGTCGAGCTTTCCCTGACGGAGCTCGGCGCCGACATCGAGCGCGGGGTCGCGGTTGCGCGGGCGTTCGAGGCGTTCGAGTCACCCGTCGCGGCGTAATGGCGAAGATTCTGGTTCGCGAGCCGATCGCGGACGCTGGACTCGAGCTTCTCCGCGCGAAGTTCGACGTCGACGTCGACACCGACGCGCCGCTCGAGGAGATCATCGGCGGCTACGACGCCCTGATCGTGCGCTCGGCGACGAAGGTGACGGCCGAGGTGATCGACGCCGCTCGGCGGCTCAAGGTGATCGGCCGCGCCGGCGTCGGCGTCGACAACGTCGACGTCGATGCGGCGACGCGGCGCGGCATCGTGGTCGCCAACGCGCCGGAGTCGAACGTCGTCTCCGCGGCCGAGCACACGATCGGCCTGCTGGTCGCGCTTGCGCGGAACATTCCGCAGGCGCACGCCGCGCTGGTCGACGGCCGCTGGGAGCGGTCGAAGTGGGGCGGGGTCGAGCTCGCGGACAAGGTGCTCGGCGTGCTCGGCTTCGGGCGCATCGGGCGCCAGGTGGCGCGGCGGGCGCTCGGCCTGCAGATGAAGGTCGTCGCTTACGACCCGTTCGTCTCCGCGGAGCGCTTTCGCGAACTGGGGGTCGAGAGCCTGCCTTTCGACGAGGTGCTGGCGCGCGCCGACTTCCTCACGCTGCACCTGCCGCTGACCGACGAGACGCGCGGGTCGGTCGACGCGGCTGCGATCGCGAAGATGCGCGACGGCGTGCGGATCGTCAACGCAGCCCGCGGCGACCTCGTCGACGACGAGGCACTCGTCGCCGGGCTCGAGTCCGGCAAGGTCGCCGGCGCCGCGCTCGACGTGTTCGTGCCCGAGCCCTACGACGGGCCGCTGCTGCGCGCGCCGAACGTCGTCGTCACGCCGCACCTCGCCGCCTCCACCGACGAGGCCCAGGACCGGGCCGGGGTGATCGTCGCGGAGCAGGTCGCGGCTGCGCTGGAGGGCGGGCTGGTGACGAACGCGGTCAACATCCCCACCGTCGGCGCGGACGACCTGGAGGTGCTCGGTCCCTACATTCCACTCGCAGCGAAGCTGGGCAAGTTCGCGATGGAGCTCGCAGGCCCTGACGTCCGCAAGCTGACGATCGAGTTCTACGGCGAGTTGGCCGACTACGACACGAGGCTGCTCACCGTCGCGGCGTTGAACGGCGCATTCCAGGGCCAGACCGACCAGCCCGTCAACTACGTCAATGCGCCGGTCGTCGCCGCCGACCGCGGCGTCGACGTCGTCGAGGAGAAGAGGCGCTCGTCGCGCGACTTCACGAACCTCGTCGCGGTGTCCGCCGACGGCGCGCGCGTCGCGGGCACGACGATCGGGAGGGAGGACCGGCACTGGCTGGTCTCCGCCCTCGGCTTCGAGCTCGAGATGGAGCTGGCTCCGCGCGTCGTCCTGCTTCGCTACGACGACGTGCCCGGCGTGATCGGGCGGGTCGGGACACTGTTCGGCGAGTCGGGCGTCAACATCGCGAACATGGCCGTCTCGCGCAACAACCAGGGCGGGAAGGCGCTGATGGCGCTCTCGATCGACTCACCGGCGCCGCCGGAGCTGCTCGAGCGGCTGCGCGAGGGCGTCGACGACGCGCACTACATTCCGTGACGTTGGTCGAGTGGCCCGAACCGGTTCAGCGCGTCTCGGCGGTGCTGCGCGCGGCGGCCGTCGATGCGCGGCTCGAGGAGTTCGGCGACGGCACGTCGACCGCGCGCGGCGCGGCGAAGGCAATCGGCTGCGACCTCTCGCAGATCGTCAAGTCGCTCGTGTTCGTGTGCGACGGCGCGTACGTGCTTGCGCTCGTGCCGGGTGACCGCCGCGCCCACGAAGGGGCGATCGCAGCGGCGGTCGGTGCTCAGGAGGCACGCATCGCGACGGCCGACGAGGTGATGCAGGCGACGGGTTTCGAGCCCGGCGGGGTCGCGCCGTTCCCGCAGCGCGCCGTGTCGCGGGCGCTCATGGAGCGCGGGCTGCTCGGTCACGAGGTCGTCTGGATCGGCGCCGGCAGCACGTCGCACATGGCCGGCCTGCCGCCGGCGGAGCTGCAACGTCTCGCCGGCGCGGCCGCCGGGGACATCGTGGCGCCGGGCTAGACTTCCGTCTCCCAGCCCGGAAGGAGTTGGACGTTGCAAGAGACCGAGAAGATCTGGATGAACGGCGAGCTCGTCGACTGGGCGGACGCCAAGGTTCACGTCGGCGTCCACGGTCTCCATTACGGCTCCGGCGTCTTCGAGGGCATCCGCTGCTACGACACGCCGAAAGGCCCGGCCGTCTTCCGGCTCGTCGAGCACATGCAGCGCCTCCACAACTCGGCGCGCCTGCTCCACATGCAGCTGCCGTACACGGTCGATGAGCTGTGCGCGGCGACGCGCGAGCTGCTCGGCACGAACGGTCTTCCCGAGGCCTACATCCGCCCGATTGCCTTCTACGGCTACGGCGAGCTCGGCGTTGCCGCGCGTGGCAACCCGGTCGAGACCGTGATCATGAGCTGGCCGTGGGGGACGTACCTCGGCGCCGAGGCGCTGAAGACGGGCATCCGCGCCAAGGTCTCGTCCTGGCAGCGCGTCTCGCCGAACATCGTTCCGCACGTCTCCAAGGCGACCGGCGTCTACCTGAACTCGATGCTGGCCGTGACCGAGGCGAACAACGCCGGCTACGACGAGGCGATTCTGCTCACGCCCGAGGGAACCGTCGCGGACGGCTCCGGCGAGAACATCTTCATCGTCCGCGACGGCATCCTCTACACGCCCGACCTCGCGACGGGGATCCTGCCGGGCATCACGCGCGACACGGTTACGCAGATCGCCCAGGATCTCGGCTACACGGTCATCGAGAAGGCGATCATCCGCTCCGATCTCTACCTCGCCGACGAGGTGTTCATGTGCGGCACCGCGGCCGAGGTGACTCCGCTCCGCTCGATCGACGATCACGAGATCGGCGTCGGGCCGGTGACGCTGGCGATCCAGGACGCGTATCTCGCGACGGTGCGGGGGCAGAGCGAGCGGTGGTCGCAGTGGCTCGACCCGGTCGCGCAGCTCGCGCGTTCGTGAGCACGACCACACGTATCAAGCTCAGCGCTCCGTGGATCGACGAGCGCGACGAGGAGCTCGTGCTCGAGGTGCTGCGCTCGGGCTGGCTCTCGCTCGGGCCGACCGGGCCGCGCTTCGAGGCGATGTTCGCGGACGCGGTCGGCGCGCCGTATTGCGCAGGTGTGTCGTCGGGGACGGCAGGGCTGCACCTCTGCATGCGGCTCGCGCATGTCGGACCTGGGGACGAGGTGATCACGTCGCCATATTCGTTCGTCGCCTCAGCGAACTGCGCCATCTACGAGGGCGCGACGCCGGTGTTCGCGGACATCGATCCGCGGACGTACAACCTCGACCCGGCGGCGGTCGAGGCGGCGATCACGCCACGCACGAAGGCGATCGTCGCCGTCGACATCTTCGGCTACCCGGCCGAGTACGACGCGCTGATCGCGTTGTGCGAGCAGCACGGGATCGCGCTCGTGGAAGACGCCTGTGAGGCGCTCGGCGCGTCGTACAAGGGCCGTCTCCTCGGCTCGCACGGGCATCCGGCGGTGTGGGCGTTCTATCCCAACAAGCAGATGACGACCGGCGAGGGCGGCGCGGTGACGACGGGCTCCGCAGAGCAGCACGAGTTGCTCATCTCGCTGCGCAACCAGGGCCGGCTCGAGACGTCCAGCTGGCTGCAGCATGGGCGGCTCGGTTACAACTACCGCCTCGACGACCTGTCGGCGGCGCTCGGGATCGGTCAGCTCGAGAAGCTCGACCGGATCCTGGAGGCGCGACGGTCCGTGGCGGCGGCGTACGGCGAGCTGCTCGCCGACGTGGACGTCGAGACGCCGCTGCCGGACGACGCGGACCACGTCCGCTCATGGTTCGTGTACGTCGTGAAGCTGCCGTCGGGCGTGGATCGGGACGCGGTGATGGCGCGCCTCGACCGCGAGGGAATCGCGACGGCGCCGTACCTGCCGTCGATCCACCTCCAGTCGTACATGCGCGAGCGGTACAGCTTCGCGGAGGGGATGCTGCCGGTGAGCGAAGACTGCAGCGCGCGCACGATGGCGCTCCCGTTCCACGCGCGTCTCGAGCGGAGCGACCAGGAACGGGTCGCCGAAGCGTTGCGCGCAGCGCTCTAAAGCGTGTCTGACACCTCTGAAGGTGTCAGACACATGGATAATCAGACCGTGGCGGACGCTCCGCACATGGTCTTTCTCGGCTTCGGCAAGTACGCCCGCTCGGACCGCATCTTCGCGATCGAGCCGCTGCGGCACGACGACCGGCGCTCGGGTGCCCGCACGCGCGTCTGGGTCGAGGGCATCGAGGAGCCGCTGATCGCCTCGCGCACCGAGCGGGCGATCCTCGCCGAGATGGGCGTCGCGCGTGCGCGCGTCCGCGCTCCGGGTCAGCCCCAGGACGAGAACCTCTTCTGAGATGACCGTGCTGCGGCGGGCGACGGCTGCCGACGCGCAGGCGATCCTCGAGTTGCGCCTCGCGAACCGCCCGCGGCTCGAGCCGTACGAGCCCGACAGCGACGATCCGGAGTCGCGGTACAGGCTCGACGGCATCGAGCGCTGGGTCGAGCAGCCGGGGCGCTTCGTGATCGTGGACGACGGCGCCGTCGCCGGCACGCTCGGACTCTTCCACCCAAGCGGGCCGCCAATGCAGAGCGCGATCCTCGGCTACTGGATCGGCGAGGGGTCCGCAGGCCGCGGGCTCGTCACACGCGCGGTCGGCGAAGCGCTCGAGATCGCATTCGGCGAGATGCAGCTCCATCGGGTCGAAGCCGGCACGCGCCCGGAGAACGTTGCCTCGCAACGCGTCCTCGAGCGCAACGGCTTCACCTGCGTCGGGCTCCTCCGCCGCCATCTCCTGATCGGCGGCGCGTGGCGCGACCACCTGCTCTGGGAACGGCTCGCCGACGACTGATGGCGCCCGATCTCCGGCGCCTGCGGGTCGACACACGCCCGCTCAGACACCGCGACTTCCGCAACCTGTGGCTCGGCCAGGCCGTCTCGACGCTCGGAGCCGAGATCGGCATCGTCGCAATCCCGTACCAGGTGTACACGCTCACGCACTCGACGGCGCTCGTCGGCCTGCTCGGGCTGGCGTCCCTGATCCCGCTGCTCGTCGTGCCGCTGATCGGCGGCGCGATCGCGGACGCGATCGACCGTCGCACCATCCTGCTGTGCACCGAGACCGGTTTGACGGTCGTCGCCGCGCTCTTCCTCGTCAACTCGCTGCTCCCGCACCCGCAGGTCTGGCTGCTGTTCCTGCTGCAGAGCCTCGGGATCGCCGTCTTCAGCCTCGGCCGGCCCGCCATGAGCTCGCTCGCGCCGCGCCTTGTCCCGGACGAGGAGGTGCCGGCCGCGATCGCGATCGACAGCGTCTACGAATCACTGAGCGCCGTCGCCGGGCCTGCGGTGGGCGGCCTCCTGATCGCCGCGGTCGGCGTGCCGTGGACGTACGGCATCGACTGCGCGACCTATGCCGCGTCGCTCGTCGCGATCTGGGCGCTGCCCAAGCTGCCGCCGCTGGAGGAGGTCGAGCGTCCGAGCCTGCGCGGGATCATCGACGGCTTCCGCTTCCTGAAGGGGCGCCAGGCGCTGATCGGGATCTTCGCCGTCGACACGAACGCGATGGTGTTCGGGATGCCGAGCGCGCTCTTCCCGGCCTTCGCGCTGCACCGGCTGCACGGCGACGCGGCAACCGTCGGCTACCTCTACGCCGCTCCGTATGCCGGCGCGTTCATCGGCTCGCTCGTCTCGGGCTGGACCTCGCACGTACGCCGCATGGGGCTCGGCGTGACGATCGCCGCGTGCGCGTGGGGAGCAGCGATCGCCGGGTTCGGGCTCACGACGAACCTGTGGCCGGCGCTGGTGCTGCTTGCGATCGCCGGCGGTGCCGACTTCTTCAGCGCTGTTCTGCGCAGCACGATCCTCCTGCGCTCGGCGCCCGACCACCTGCGCGGCCGCCTGCTCGGTATCGAGTTCACGCAGGTCGCGAGCGCGCCGAACCTGGGCGACCTGGAGGCCGGCATCCTCGCGTCGCTCACCTCGCTGCGCTTCTCGATCGTCTCCGGCGGTGTGCTGTGCATCGTCGGGTGCGCCGTCACCGCGCTCGCGCTGCCTGGTTTCCTGCGGTATGACGCTCGACCTGACGGCTAGCCCGCACGACGTCGCACCCGCGCTGATCGGCGCCGAGCTGACGGTCGACGGCGTCGGCGGGGTGATCGTCGAGGTCGAGGCATACGACCACGAGGATCCCGCCGCCCACGGGTTCGGCAACCGCTTGACCGACCGTAACGCGTCGATGTTCCTGGAGGGCGGGCACGCCTACGTCTATCGCTCGTACGGGATCCACTGGTGCCTGAACGTGGTCTGCGGCGAGCCGGGAACTGCGGGTGCCGTCCTGATCCGTGCGCTCGAGCCGACGCTCGGCGTCGAACGGATGATCGCGCGGCGCGGGCTCACGGACCCGCGACTGCTCTGCAGCGGCCCAGGACGCCTGTGCCAGGCGCTCGCCGTCACCCGTGAGCACGACGGCCTGCGGGTGGACGAGCCGCCCTTCGCGCTGCGCGAGCGGCCCCATCCCGTCGAGGTGGTGCGCGGGACGCGGATCGGGATCACGAAGGCCGCGGACCGTCCGTGGCGCTACGGCCTGGGCGGCTCGCGCTTCGTCAGCCGCCCGTTCCACGGACGGTGAGCACGATCTTCTCGCCCGGCGCCGAGGCGGTATGCGGTGCGACCGACTGGGCGACGACCGTGCCGCGTGAGGCGCCCTTCGTCGCGACCTCGAGCTTCAGCTTCGCGAGCTTCGCCCGCGCACGCGCGAGCGGCATGCCGACGACATTCGGGATCACGCCGTGCAGCGACTTGCGCAGGACGAGCGTGATCTTGTCGCCGGCCGAGGCGGTGCCCTTGTCCGGGAACTGATCGACAACGAGGTCGATTCGCTCTCCGGTCCGCGCAGGCTTGTAAACGACCTCAGGCGTGAGCGGCTGTCCCTGGAGGCGGGCGCGGGCGTCGGCGAGCGAGCGTCCGACGGTGTCGGGGATCTCGACCTCGTTCGCCTTGCAGGTCGCGAGGGGCGCGGTCTTCGATCCGGCGAGCACCTCGCCGCCGAAGAACTCCATCTGCACGGTGTTCTTGCAGATGCCGTCGTCGCGCTCGAGCACCCCGCCGCGGTTCACGACCGTCACCGGAGCGGCGTAGCCGTAGTCGGGCGGCGTGAAGTCCATCGGCTCCTTCTTCGCCAGCGCCTTCTGCATGAACGCCTTCCAGATCAGCGCGGGGAACGTGCCGCCCGCGACGGGCTTGCCGTGGAACTCCGTCGTCATCGGGATCAGCTTGTCCGGGTACCCGACCCAGACGGCGGCGACGTACTGCGGCGTGTAGCCGACGAACCACGCGTCGCCGTAGTTCTCGGTGGTGCCGGTCTTGCCCGCTACCTGGCGGCCCGGCAGCTGCGCCGCCCTGCCGGTGCCGAACTTGACAACACCCTGCAGCAGCTGGTTGATCGTCGCCGCCTGCGTGCTCGTCAGCACCCGGCGCGCGACGATGCCGTTCTCCTCGGTCTTCTTGCCAACCTGGATCGTCTGCACGACTCGTGGCTGGTTGTGGAAGATCGAGCCGTCGACGCGCGAGCCGCCGTCGGCGAACGACTGATATGCGCGCGCCATCTCGAGCGGTGTCGCCGGCTCGGCGCCGAGCCCGATCGCGAAATAGCCGTTCAGCTTCGACGTGATGCCGAGTGCGCGCGCCGTGTCGCGCACGTTGCGCGGGCCGACCAGGGCGGTGAGCTGCGAGAACACCGAGTTGTCCGAGTAGGCAATCGCCTGCGTCAGGCTGATCCGGCCGAGGTATTCACCTTCGTAGTTCTCGACCTTCCAGAGGCGGCCGTCGGCGTTGATGGTCACGGGCTCGGAGACGAGCGTCGAAGTCGGTGCCATGTTGTCCCGCAGGGCGGTCGCGAGCACGAACGGCTTGAAAGACGAGCCCGGCTGGCGCTCACCTTGCGTTGCGAGGTTGAACTGGTTCTTGTGGTAGTTCTCGCCGCCGACCATCGCGAGTACGTCGCCCTTCTGCGCGTCGAGCACGACCATCGCGGCCGTCGGCCCGTTGCCGTTCGGTGGGAGGACCGACGCGATCGCATCGCGCGCCATACCCTGCAGGTCGACCCTGAGGGTGGTCTTCACTTTCAGACCGCCGCCGAACGTCTTTGCAGGCCCGAAGCGGTTGACGAGTTGGTCCTTGACGTAGTTCGCGAAGTACGGCGCGGCGACACCCTGCGTGGAGGGCAGCGACACGTCCTTGGGGTCCGGCATCGGGTAGTTGACCCACTTCGCGTACTGGCTCTCGGTGAGGTAGCCCTGATCGAGCATCAGGTGGAGAACGAGGTCGCGCCGTTCGTGCGATGCCTGCGGGTGCGCGACCGGGTCCCACGAGCTCGGGTCCTCCGGAATCGCCGCCAGCAGGGCCGACTCGGCGGGATTCAAGGTCAAGGCTCGGTGGTGGAAGTAGATCCGCGCCGCCTGCTCGACGCCGTACGCGCCGTTGCCGAAGTAGACGGTGTTCAGGTACGAGGTGAGGATCTTGTCCTTCGTCCACTTCTGCTCCAGCTGCCACGCGAGCGCCGCCTCCACGAGCTTGCGGCCGATCGACTTCTGGCTCGTCAGGAACGCGTTCTTGACGAACTGCTGTGTGATCGTCGAGCCGCCCTGAACGGCGCCGTGATGCGTGACGTCGGCCCAGACCGCGCGCGCCATGCCGCGCATGTCGACGCCGCGGTGCTCGTAGAAGCGCTTGTCCTCCGCGGCGACGATCGCGTGCTTCATCCACGGCGAGATCCGCTCCGAGGGGATCAGGATGCGCGCCTGGGACCCACGCAGGATCGAGAGAACGGTGTAGCCGTTCGCCGCGTACACGTAGGTGTTCGCCTGCTGCTTCTGCTTTGCCGGATCGAGCTCCGGGATCTTCGCCGCGATCGCCGTCAGCAGGCCGACCGTGAAGGATGCGCTGCCCAGCACTCCGAGCATGACGAGGAGTGCGAGGAGCCTGAGCTTGCGGATCCGGCGGCGGCGCAGCCGGCGAGGTTTTCTCCGGAAAGGCGCCAGAACCGGGGTAGTCTAGCCCTCTCGTGGCGCTGGAAACGATCATCGAGCAAGCGGTCGACGTGCTGCCCGAGGACGGCCTCGAGGCGAAGCTGAGGCTCGGGCGCCCGTTGCGCGTCAAGCTGGGCGTCGACCCGACGTCGCCGGACGTGCACCTCGGCTTCGCGTACGTGCTCGAGCGGCTTGCGGACTTCCAGCGCGCCGGTCACAAGATCGTGCTGATCGTCGGGGACTACACGGCGCGCATCGGCGACCCCTCCGGCCGGTCGAAAGAGCGCCCGGTGCTGCCCGACGACGTGCTCGACGCCAACGCGCAGTACTTCGCCGAGCAGGCGTTTCGCATCCTCAACCGAGAGCAGACCGAGGTGCGGTTGAACGGCGAGTGGCTCGGCGCGCTGACGTACGCCGAGACGGTCAAGCTCGCACGCACGATGACCGTAGCGCGCCTGCTCGAGCGCGACGACTTCGCCAAGCGCTTCGCCGAGCACGTGCCGATCTCGCTCTCCGAGCTGCTCTATCCGATCATGCAGGCGTTCGACTCGGTCGCGATCGAGGCCGACATCGAGATCGGCGGCACCGACCAGCGGTTCAACCTGCTCGCGGGTCGAGACGTGATGCCTCAGTACCAGCTCGAGCCGCAGGTCGTCGTCACGTTTCCGCTGCTGGTCGGCACGGACGGCGAGCAGAAGATGTCGAAGTCGCGCGGCAACTACATCGGCATCACCGAGTCGCCGGAGGAGATGTTCGGCAAGACGATGTCCATCCCCGATAAGGCACTGCCGCAGTGGTGGGAGATGCTCGTCGGCGGCGCGCACGCCGACGACCCGATGGAGTGGAAGCTCGAGCTCGCGCGGCGGATCACCGGGCGCTGGCACGGGGAGGAGGGCGCGCGGGCCGGCGAGGAGCACTTCACGCGGGTCGTTCGCCGTCACGAGGCGCCTGAGGAGGTGCCTGACGTCGCACTCCCGGAGGGCGACCCCGTCCATCTGCCGGCGCTGCTCGTCGATCGCCTCGGAGTGGCCTCCACGTCGGAGGCGCGGCGCCTGATCCAGCAAGGCGGCGTGAAGCTCAACGGGTCGCCCGCGACGGGGCTCGATCTGCCGCGGGAGGCGCTCGCCGGCGCGCTGCTGCAGGTCGGGAAGCGCCGTTTTGCGCGGTTGACAGCCTAATCCAGGCTGCTAGACTGCTTCGGCTGTCCGATCGGACGGCGTAGGAACGTCCCTGAATCCTCGACCTAGGAGCCTCCAGGCCCGACTCGTATCCGATACGATTCGATTTCTCGGAGGCCTCTGGCGCGAGTCGGAGGCTTTTTTACGCCGTCAGAAGGCGGCCCGGTCTTTGAAAACTCAACAGCGAACGTTCTTCGATACGTCGAGACCTGAACCCCTACCCGGGTTCGGGAATCAACCTCGTCGTGGCTTCGGCCACGACCTTTGAGCTCAAGCTCAAGGTGAAAGGACTGCCGGCTTCGGTCGGCAACCACTCTTCACGGAGAGTTTGATCCTGGCTCAGGACGAACGCTGGCGGCGCGCTTAACACATGCAAGTCGAGCGAGAACCAGGCCTTCGGGCCTGGGGAAAGCGGCGAACGGGTGAGTAACACGTGGGCAACCCACCCTTGGTAC
>JBKPRG010000158.1:0-5837 GCA_046765815.1 Actinomycetota bacterium | reverse complement strand
GGGCTGGTTGCGCGGGTCGTTGATGCGCGCGATCACCTTGGCGACGCCGTACTTCTCGCGCGCAAGCTGGCCGATGACGATGTTGTCCTCGTCGTCGCCGGTGGCCGCGATCAGCAGGTCGGGCGGGCGCTTGATGCCGGCACGCTCGAGCACGAACAGCTCGGTCGCGTCGCCGCGGATCACCTGGTGCTCGAACTCGGCCTCGAGCTTCTCGAAGCGGTAGGGGCGCTGCTCGATCAGCGTCACCTCGTTGTCGCTGCGGAGCAGCGAACGCATGAGGTTGGCGCCGACCTTGCCGCCGCCCGCGATCATCACGTACATCAGACTTTCGCCGCCTCTGTCGACCTGACGGCGCCGACGAGCGACTCGATCGCCGCCGAGGTGGGATTGACGATGCGGAGGCCGCGCGCCGCGTAGAACTGGGCGCGCGCCGGATCGAGCAGGCGGGCGATCACCGTCGGCACCTGGAAGTGGAGCCGCGCCACCTGCGCGATCACGATGTTCGTGTTGTCGCCGTCGGTGCAGACGACGACAGCGTCGGCCTCCTCGATCCCGGCCTCCTTGAGGAGCTGGAGGTCCATGCCGTGGCCGACCAGGAACCCGCCGGTCCAGTTCTCACCGAGTCGCCCGAGTGCGTCCTCGTTCTCGTCGAGCACCGTCACGTCCCACCCCGACCCGTCGAGCTGGAGCGCGACCGACGACCCGACCCTGCCGCAGCCGATCACGATTGCCTTCACGTCGGTCCAGCGTACTCCTCGCGGCGGTTATGTCGCCGCCAGCTCGGCGTCCACCACGGACTGCGGGAACGCCACGATCAGCACCTCGCACGGCGCCTTGCGCAGGACGTAGTCGACGGTCGGCGAGAAGAACCGGGCCTGCCGGCGCCAGCGCGGCGCCGAGCCGAGCACGATCAAATCGGCGTCGACGTCGACCGCCCGCTCGACGATCGCCGAGCCGATGGCCCGGGCGCGCACGATCGCCCCCTCGACGACGACGTCGTGGTCGGCGCCGAGCAGCCGCGCTTCGGCGAGCGACGCCTCCGCGCGCTCCTCCTCGTCGATCATCGGCGCGTCGAGCGGCTGCTCCAGAGGCACCCGGATCACGTGCAGCGCCTGCACTTCGGCCTCGTGCTCCGAGGCGAGCCTGATCGCCGTCGCGATCATCTCCTCGCCGATGAGGCCGATCTTCATCGGCACGAGGATCTTCTTGAACCTCACCGCCGACTCGAGCGGGCGCTCGTCGTCCGCGGTGACGCGCTCCATCAGCCCTTCCCCGTGCGCATGCCGCACGGCGACGAAGACGACGAGCCCGGCCGCCAGCCACGCCGGCCCGGCGTACCGCGCGCCGGGATGCGTGATCATCGCGAGAACCCAGACGGCGAAGGTTGCGATCGCGCCGACGATCGCCGGCAGCGGCACATCGGCGCCGCGAATGACGACGTTGAACGGCGTCCGGTACGGCCGCGCCAGCTCGGGCTCGTCGATCCGCAGCTTGATCACCGCAAGCTGCGCAGCCGTGAACGCGAGCAGCACGCCGAACGAGAAGACGCTTGCGAGGAACTGCACGTCCTTCTTGAAGAACGAGGTTGCGATCACGATTGCCGACGCGACGATCGACACCGAGACGATCGCCATCGGCGACACGTGTGCGCGGCGGCTGAGCCGACCGAACGCGCGCGGCAGCTGTCCGTGCTCCCCGAGCGAGTAGGCGAGGCGCGAAAAGCCGGAGATCGACGTGGTGACGGCCGCGAGCAAGATGAGCGCACCCGTGATCCCGACGTAGGCGCGCAGAGCGTCGCCGAGCCACGTGGGCAGCTCGGTGCGGATGCGCGAGGCGACACCCACGAGCGGCGAGCGGATCCACCGCGACCCGAGCTCCGTGTCGGGGCCGGGGAACGCCGACAGCGCGACGACGGCGATCGCGACGTAGATCGTGACCACGGTCGCGATGCCGCCGAACACCGAGCGCGGCAGGTCGACGCCCGGCCGCCGCGCCTCCTCCGCCAGGTTCGCAACCGTCTCCAGCCCGGTGAACGCGAGCATCGCCAGCGGCACGGAGAATGCGAGCGCGTGCCACGTCGGGTGGGAGCCGAGCGACGTGCCGCGCGTCAGCGCGTCGGGCGAGAAGACGAAGATGAAGCCGAGCACGACGAGGAGCACCTGGGTCAGCAGGTCGAGTGCCGGCAGGACGATCCCGATGCCGTAGAGCGACGGCCGACGCACGACGCGCACCAGCGCGACGAGCACGATGGCGGCGACGCCGACGATCACGTCCCACGGGTTCCGGTCGAGCGCCGGGATCTGCAGTGCGCCGGCCAGGTAGTGCGGCATGAACAGCGCCGAGAGCGAGATCACGATCAGGTAGTCGAGGAAGAGCACCCACCCGGTCATGAACCCGGCCAGGTCGTTGGCCGCCCGGCGGACGAAGGTCGCCGCACCGCCCGTCTCCGGGAGCGCCGCTGTCCCCTCGGCGTACGAGAGCGAGACGACGAGAAAGAGCAACCCCACGAGCGCGAGCACGATCGGCGTGAAGCCGAGCGCGTTCGCCGCCAGCACGCCGAGGGCGAAGTAGATCGACGACGCGATCTCCCCGTACGCGACGGAGTAGAGCGCCCGCGCGTCCAGTTCGCGCCGCAGCCCGGGCAGCTTGCGGGCTATCTCGTCCTCCCACGCACCATCCAGAGCCGGCCCGCGCCGGCGGCGATGAACAGCGCGCCGAGCAGCAGCCCGACGCCGAGGCCGCGTGTGAGCGTGATCACGATCATGGCCACGCCGAGCAGAATCATCACCAGCGCCATCACGCTGACCATGTTGCGGTAGATCACGCGGCCCTCCTCCCCGCCGCCACCATCACGCGCGACGGCGCGTGCTTGAGAACGTAGTCGACGGTGTGCCCGAACACGTTCTTGTGCCTGCTACGCGGCGCGCCGAGGACGATGATCTCGGTCCCGCGCCGCTCCGCCTCCTCGACGATGGCGTGACCCGCGTGGCGCGCACGGACGATGCGCTCGATCGTGCGCACGCCGTAGGCGGACGCGGTCGCGCGCGCGACGTCGAGCAGGGCATCCGCTTCCATCTGCTGCTCGCGCAGGTCGGCGTCGAGAGGCAGCTCGAGCGGCACCACGATCACGCGCAGGAGGACGATACGCCCGGCGCGTTCGGTCGCGAGCCGTGCCGCCACCTCGACCGCCTCGCGCGACTGGTCGCCGGCCACGACCGGGACGAGGATCGAGTGGTACTCGAGCGCGATTGCCGGGCCGAGCGGGATCGGGGCGCGCACCGTCTCGCGCACGTCCAGATGCTGGCGGCGGCGGTACAGGGGGTAGAAGACGAAGCCCGCCGCGAGCCAGGCGAGGCCCGCATACCGGGTCGGCGCGTCCTGGACGATGACGACGAGCCACGCGATTCCGGTGCCGAGGCCGCCGACGATCGCGAACAGCGGCCAGTCGATCCCGCGGATGCGGATGCTCGGACGGGCCCGCCACTCGAGCTCCTCCCCTCGGTTGCGCGCGCGCAGCGCGATCACAGCGGCGTGCGCGATCGTGAACGAGAGCATCGCGCCGAACGCGTACATCCGGCCGAGGAAGTCGACCTGCCCTGAGAGAAGGAAGATCGTCGTGCCGATGCCCGCGAAGACGACGAGCGCGAGCCACGGCGTCTTCAGCTTCGGATGCAGGCGCCGGAAGACCTCCGGCAACTGCCGGTAGCTCGCCATCGAGTAGGTGATCCGCGAGGCGCCGATCACGCCCGCGTTCGTCGCAACGAAGAGGATCGTCGCCGCAAGGATGCCGACGTAGACCTTCGCGACCTGCAACAGGAACCCGTGCAGGTTGAGATTCTCGACCAGGCCGAGTACCGGGTCGTTCTTGAACCCCGTGGGCGGGTCCTGCCCGAGCTGCGTGACGTAGTGCCCGCCCTCGTGCACGACCGGCATCGCCGAGAGCGCGATCCACGGCAGCGTGAAGTAGATGGCGAAGACGGCGATCGCGACCCACGAGATCGAGCGCGGAATCGAGCGCACGGGATCGCGCGCCTCCTCGGCCAGGTTGGAGACGGTCTCGATCCCGGTGTAGGCGATCATCCCGACCGGGATCGCGAGTAGGAACGCGCTCCAGGACGGGGCGACCCCGAAGTGCACGTTGTGCCACAGAACGTGCGCGTCGAAGATGAGGACGAAGCCGAGGATCACGAGCAGCAGCTGCGTCGTGAAGTCGACGACCGCCAGCAGGATGTTGACGCGCGCGGCCTCCTGGACGCCGACGATGTTGAGGCCGACGAGCAGCCACGTGAGCGCGACGCCGACGACGATGTCCCACGGGTTCGTCTTCAGCGGCTCCCAGAAGATCGAGAGGTAGTGCGGGACGAAGATCACGGAGATCGCGATCGTGATCACGTAATTGAGCATCTGCGCCCACGCCGCCCCGAAGGAGACGACCTCGTTGAACGCATGCCGCGCGAAGCTGGAGGAGCCGCCCGCCTCCGGATAGCGCACCGTCCCCTCGGCGTACGTCGCCGCAGTCGCGGCGAAGATGATCCCGCTGATAATGAAGACAAGCGGCGTGAGCCCGAGCGCGATGCCGGCGACGAGCCCGAGCGCGTAGTAGATCGACGAGCCGACGTTGCCGTACGCGGTCGCGAACAGCGCCGGCGCCCCGAGGACGCGCTCCAGCGTATGGCTCTGCCGCCTGCGGCGTGGCACCGGCGGGATGCTACGCCCGCGTCGGGACGCTGCTGAGAATCACGTGCGGCTCGAAGAGCAGGCAGCGTTTGACCGCGATCGCCCGCCGGCCGCGCAGCCGCGGCAGGTTGTCGCGCAGCCGCTCGGGCAGGATCACGTTGACCGCGGCCGTCGGATCGTCGGTGAGCCCGCGCACGTACGCCAGAACACCATCGCCGAGGCGTCCCGGCTGCGGCTCGTCGTCGACCGGCAGCCCGATCTCGCCCTCGTCCCAGTCGCGCTCGCCGAAGTGGACGGCCCGCAGATCGGGCAGGCCGAGCTCCCGCGCGTAGTCGACCGCGCGGCGCGTCGCATCGTCGAGCTCCCCTACGAGCACACGCGCGTGCAGCGTCTCGGGCACCCTGCCCTCGGGCCTCCGCTCCGAGGTGACCGTCGGCACGTCCGCCACGACGACGCCGGGCTCCACGAGCAGCCGCAGCTTGAGCCGGAACTGCCCCCGCTGCGCGGCGGCCATCAGCGACCGTTTTTGGAACTGCTGCGGGAGGACGACCGTGACGACGACGTCGTCGTCGCCCTGCCGCAGCGCCGCGACTTCCGCGAGCACGGCCTTGGTTGCGTCAGTGCCCTGCGGCAGGATCTCGAGACGGGGCACGCCGCCCGTCAGGTCGAACCAGCGGGCGTTGATCCCGGTGTCCGTGTTCTTCCCGGGAACGTGCAGCGCGCTGAACGAGCCGCCGCCGATGCGGCGCGCGTACCAGACGGCTCCTTCGGCGGCGACGTCGACCGCCTCCGCGTAGACGAGGACGCGGTTCCGCACCCGCTCAGCGGATGCCGGTGTCGATCGCCAGGTTGACGATCCGCATCCGCCCGGTGACGACCGTCACGACCGCCGGCCGGATCGCGACGCCCTTGGTGGCGCGGACGCCGTACGACCCGCCGCCGAGCCCGACCTTGTAGTTGCCGTAGCTGTCGGTGACGACGCGGTAGATCTTGAACGCGTGCTGGAAGAGGATCGCGGTGTTCTTGGCCGGGCCGGAGCACGGCGTGCCGACCTTGCAGACGGGGGTCAGCGGCCCGATCGTGACGTGGCCGCGGAGCCCGGTCGTGGTCGTGGCCGAGCCCGCCAGCGCCGGCAGCGTGAGGGCGAGGAGCGCGGTGAC
>JBKPRG010000157.1:0-13582 GCA_046765815.1 Actinomycetota bacterium | reverse complement strand
GAGCGCGTTGTCGAGCTGCGCGAGGCCGAGTTCGACCCGGTCCTGACCGAGGTTGACCTGACGGTGATGCGCGGCGAGCGCGTCGGCGTCGTCGGCGAGAACGGTGCGGGAAAATCGGTGCTGTTGCGTCTTCTCGCCGGCGAGCTGGAGCTCGGCGAGGGCGAGCGGAAGGCCGGGCCGTCGATCCGCTTCGGCCGGCTCGCGCAGGACCGCCGTCCCGACGATCCGAAGGTCACGCCGCTACAGCTCGTCCGCCGCACGGTGCCGATCGCGGAGGGCGAGGCCGTCTCGCGCCTGATGAAGTTCCTCTTCAACTACGACCAGGTGCGCCGGCCGATCGAGCTTCTGTCCGGCGGCGAGTGGACGCGGCTGCAGCTTCTGCTCCTGATGCTGCAAGGCGCGAACTGCATGCTGCTCGACGAGCCGACGAACCACCTCGACATCGACTCGGTCGAGATGCTCGAGCGCGCGCTCGAGGACTTCGACGGCACTGCGGTGTTCGTTTCGCACGACCGCTACTTCCTCGACCGGATTGCCGACCGCATCCTCGAGGTGGCCGACGGCCACGTGCGCTCATACGAGGGCGGCTGGTCGTCGTGGCGCGCCCGCTCCGGCGAGCTCAGCCGAGCGTAAGCCGAGCGTCGGCCTGCTCGATCACGAGCGGGTCGTGCGTCGAGCACAGCACCGCTGCACCGGTGTCGCGCGCGAGGCGCGCGAGCAGGACGGCGACCGAGATCGCGTTCGCGCCGTCGAGCCTCGACGTCGGCTCGTCGGCGAGCAGCAAGGCCGGCTTGGACGCGATCGCGCGCGCGATCGCGACGCGGGCGCGCTCGCCTTGCGAGAGGCGGCCGACGCGCTGCGTCGCACGCTCGCCGAGGCCGACCGACTCGAGCGCCGTCAATGCGGCGAGCCGGCTGCCGTCCTCCCGTCCGCGGAGCGCGAGTGCCAGCTCGACGTTCTCGAGCGCGGAAAGGTGGGGCACGAGCCCCGCCTGCTGGCCGACGTAGGCGATCCGGTCGCGGCGTAGCGCGGCGCGCGCGGTCCGATCGAGCGAGGTGACCTCGGTGCTGCCGATCGTCACCGTGCCCGCGTCGGGCAGCTCGAGTCCCGCGAGCAGATGCAGGAAGGTCGTCTTCCCCGAGCCCGAGGGGCCGACCACGGCATGCAGGCGTCCGGCGCGGAAGTCAGCGTCGAGCCCGTCGAGCACGACCGTCTCGCCGAACCGCTTGGTCAGGCCTCGGGCTGTGGCGACGACACGAGCGTTCGCAGAGGTGCCGGGCACCGTCACGGTGCCTGGCACATTTTGCGGCGCCTCGGACCCCTTCGCCGGCTCGACCACGAGTGCCCCGCCCTCGAAGCGCGCCGTCGCGTGCGAGCCGATCCCGGCGCGGAGCAGCAGCTCCTCCGGCAGGCGCAGCCAGCCGCCGCGGCCGACGACGATCGTGTCGGTCTCGCCGCCGTCGCGCGACCACTCCTCCGACACCCTGCCGTCGCGGATGCGCACGATCCGGTCGGCGATGCGGGCCGACTCGGGGTCATGGCTGACGATCACCGTCGTGCAGTGGTGCTCGCGGAGGAGGTCGGACATCACGTCGTAGACCTGCTCGGCGGTCGCGGCGTCGAGCTCACCCGTCGGCTCGTCGGCGAGGAACACCTTCGGCCGGTGCGCGAGCGCGGCGCAGAGGGCGACGCGCTGCTGCTCTCCGCCCGAGAGCTCGCTCGGCCGCCGCCCGCGCTTCTCGGACAGGCCGACGCGCTCGAGCAGCGCGTCGGCGCGGCGGGTGCGCTCCGTGCGGGTGGCGCCGTGAAGGCCAAGCTGGAGCGAGACGAGCTCTCGCGCGGTCAGCTCGGGTGAGAGCGCGCGGCTGTAGTGCTGGTCGGCGTAGCCGAGGAGGGAGGAGCGGTAACGGGCGAGCCGTCGCGGCGTCAGCTTCGCGAGATCGTCGCCGTAGACCCGTACCTGCCCCGCCGACGGCCGGTCGAGGCCGGCGAGCAGACGCAGCAGCGTCGACTTCCCGGAGCCGCTCGGTCCGAGCACGGTCAACACCTCGCCGTCGCGCACGCGTAGCGACAGCCCCTGCAGGGCGGCGGCGTCGCCCTCGGGCGTGGAATGGACGCGGAAGACGTCCTTGAGTTCAATGGCGTTCATGCCGCCGCCTCCGCGGCGCGGGCCGGTGCGCGCCCGCGCAGGGTCGTGGCGAGGCTAACGAGCAGGGCCGCGAGCACGAGGTACGTGACCGCCGCGATCGCGAGCAGCGGCAGGTCGACGATCAGGCGCAGCGGCGGCTGCGCGAGGCCCGCGCTCGCGGTCACCGAGACGAGCGAGATGACGAGCGACGTGAGGATCGCGCCGAGCGCGAGCCCGCCGGCGATGCCGAAGGCGGCGACCAGCGCGGCTCGCAGGCGCAGATGGGCGCGGATCGTGGCGGGCGACGCTCCCTGCGCCTCCAGGTCGAAGAGGTCGCCGCGGTCGTCGCGGATGTCGCCGACGACGGTCAGGAGCAGGCCGACGAGCGCGAGCAGCAGGGCGACGGCGGCCGTGCCTGCCAGTGTGAGGAGTGAGCCGCGCGCGAGCGGATCGGACTTCAGCTCCGCCAGGGTGGCGGATCGCGACTGCAGCGCGAGCTGCGTGAACGGCGCCTTCGTGAGCGTCGAGTGGGCCGTCTGCTCCGCGGCCGGCGGGACGTTCACCCACATCTCGTCCGTCGCGCCGAGCCCCGGCGAGCGCGTGTCGAGGATTGTCGAGGCCGGCTGCTGCGCCGCGACGACGACGTCGCCGTCGACGGACGGGAAGCGCCGGACGATGCCAACGATGCGCGCTGCCACCTGCTCGCCCTCGATCTGCAGCGGGATGATCCCGTGCGGGCCGGACTCGGCTGCGACTCGCGGCGTTGCCAGCACCGGCAGCGGCGTCCGGTCGGTCGGCTGCCGAGCCCTGAAGGTCCCGTCTTGATCCGGCACGAGCACGTAGCCGAGGCGGCCCGCGGCACCCGAGACGCCGCCCGTGCCGACCCAGTTCGCGAATGCCGCGTGCACGGGTTTGCCGTTGACGCGGGCGACGCCGAAGCGGAGCTCACCTTTCGCGCTCGGCTGCAGGCCGAGGCCGCCGTTGGCGCTGCCGTGCAGCCCGCCGTTCAAGATGTCGAGCCGCAGCTGGGCAAGCGTCGCGTGCCGGAATGGAATGCGCCCGCGCAACACGGTCGTCTTCCCCCCGCTCGTCTGCCCGAGATACACCGACACGTAGTCGTCGAGCTTCGAGCGGAAGATGGCGCGCACGCGGATTGCGTCGCCCTTGGCGGTGACCGGCATCGTGAACCACCGGCCGCGCGGCAGGGCCGTCGACCGCAGCGAGTCGTCGCCGTCCGGCGTGACCGCCGCGGCGAGCGCGGCGAGCGGCTTCGACGCGAAGTCCTTGCGCCAGCCGCCGACGCTCTCGATGCCCGAGGGCGGGAGACCGAGGAACGAGAACGTCGTCCCCGACGGCACGTTGCCCGAGAGCCGCAGCACCGATGTGGTGCGGCCGGGGTAGCGGTCGAGCGGCGCGCCGTGCAGCACCGGAACGAGCTGGCTCAGGTCCTCGGTGAGCACGAACGAGGCCGGCACGGCGTAGCGCGCCTCGTCCGTCTGGCCGCGCAGCAGCGTCGAGCGATACGTCACCGCGAACAGGGCCAGGCCGAGGCTGGCGACGAGGAACGTCGCTGCGATCGCTGCGTGGCCGGGATTGCGTGCGAGCGAGGCGGCTGCGAGACGGAGCGCGATCGGGCCGCGGCGGCCCGCGCGGCCGAGCCCGCGCAGCGTGGGGGCGAGCAGGCGGGCGGCGACGACCGCCGCCACGAAGACGATCAGCGCCGGCACCAGCAGCAGGAATGCGCTCGTCCCGTGGCCGCCGCTCAGCTGCTGCGAGTCGACGGAGCCGCGCGCCCAGCCGACCAGCACCACAGCGATCGCTCCGAGCGCGGCGGCGTCGAGCGGCGTCACGGCCAGGCGCCCGAGTTGCAGCGCCTGAGCGCGAACGGTCGCGTACAGGAGCAGTCCAGCGGTGAGCGCGACGCCGAGCGCGCCGAGAATGCCGCCGCGGGTCAGCAGCGCGTGCGAGACGACGTCACCCGCGGGCGAGCCGGCGCGGCCGGCCACGAGTGCGGCCACGACGCCGCCGGCCATCCAGCCGACGACGGTGCCGGCGGCCGCCAGCGAGATCGACTCCGCGAGGGTGTGCAGCTCCACCTGCCAGCGGCGGGCGCCGAACCAGATGAGCCGACGACGCGCGTCTGTCACGTCCCGCCGCAGAGCCGCGGCGGCGAGGATCGTGAACGCGAGCAGGAGCGCTCCACCCTCGCCGCCGAGCAGGAGGAGCCGTCGCGCCGCCGCCGTCGACGCTGATGCCGCCGTCGCGAGCTCGTCGGTCGGCGCGGTCACCTGGTACTCGTCGGAGTTCGCTTCGATCTGCGCGGTCAGCTGCTGGACGCGCTTCTGGAACGCGTCGATCGCCCAGGGATGGACGTCGCCGCCGCGGATCGGCACGAACCAGCCGTAGGAGCGGTAGAAGGTTTGCAGCTCGGTGTTCTGCGAGAGCCCGGCGACGCCGTTCGCAATCACGACGGGCGAGGGCGGGGGCGTGTGGTAGCGGATCGCGCGCGCCACTTGCTCGGTCGGCGGCGTCGGCAGCACGAACGGCCCGAACGGCGCGTCGGGCTTGAGCGCCGCGCGGCCGACCTCGATCAGTCGCAGGTGGCTCGTCGACGGGATCGGGCCTTTCCCCTCGAGGCGCAGCACCTCGCAGTGCGAGGGGTGGCATGGCGTCGGAAGGCGGCCCGAGATGAGGCGCACCCAGCTGCCGAGATCGTCGGCAGCGCGAAGGTTCACGAGCCGCTCCTGGATCGACGCCTCGCGGAAGAGCATCGCCGCCACCGGCCGCTGGCCGGTGCTCCGCGCGACCCGCGGCGCGATGAAGCGGTTCAGCCGCGGGAAAGCGTTCTCGGCGCCGCTCCAGGCAACCGCGATCTCGCGGTCGGCCGGTGCTAGCCGCGCCGTCGCCTGCGCGAGCGCGCGGTCCTGCATGACGAGCCGCCCGGCGAGGACGGCCGCCAGGACCGCCGCTCCCGCGACGACGCCGACGGCGACGAGCACGAGCCGGTTGCCGCCCGCGGCGAGCCGGGCGCCGACGAGACGCAGCGGGTAGCCGATGCGGTTGACCAGCGACACCTATACACAGTATCTACCGGTGTCGTACACTTCGTCAAACATGAGCCCGCGGTACGACATCCCGAAGGCGGCCCCGGAGCCCCTTCGCCAGGTGCAGCTCCTGGTCAACAGCCAGGATCTCCACAACGAGGTCGACTGGCTGGACGACTGGCTGACGGAGCGGGAGCTCGTCTCGCAACGGGCCAGGGCGGCCGAGTTGCGCACGGCGATGCGCTCGCTGATCCTCGCCAACAACGGCTTCCCGCTCGAGGCGGACGCGATCGAGGTGTTCAACCGAGCCGCAACGCGTGTCCCGCTGCAACTCGGCGAGGATGGCGGGCCGACGATCGGGCCCGACGGCGACGCGCTCGACGGGGTCGTCGCGACCGCGCTCGGGGCGATGCTCGACGGCACGTGGGGCCGGCTGAAGGCGTGCCGCAACTGCCGCTGGGCGTTCTACGACTACTCGCCGCCGCGGAAGGCGACGTGGTGCTCGATGCAGCTCTGCGGCAACCGCGCGAAGACGCGCGCATACAGATCGCGCCGAAAGCTTCACGACCGGCACCAGGATCGCTAACAGTCGCCGCGAAGACTGCCCGCTGTGAAGCTCCTGGCAGCGCTTGCCCTCGTTGTGCTCGCCGCCGCCGGTGCCGCGACTGCCCACGCGTCATCGGGACTTCGGCTCGGCATCGCCGACAGCGGCAACGCCTACTTCGAGGCTCCGGATTCCTTCTATCCCGACCTCGGCGAGCTTCACGCGCAGCTGCTGCGGGTGCAGCTGTACTGGGGCGGCGTTCTCGGGGTTGCGGAGGGGCGCCCCGAGGACGCCGCAGACCCAGCCGACCCGGCGTACGACTGGAGCCGCTACGACGCGATCGTGCTCGCGGCGTCCGACCAGGACGTCGGGATCGTGTTCACGATCTTCGGCACGCCGAGGTGGGCGAACGGCGGCCACGGCACCACGACGGCGCCCACGCACGCCTCCGACCTGAGGGAGTTCGCTTTCGCCGCCGCGCAGCGTTACGGGGGCAACTTCATGCGCGACGACGGCACTGTCCTGCCTCGGGTCCGCTACTGGACGGCCTGGAACGAGCCGAATCTCCCGATCGGCCTTGTGCCGCAGTGGAAGAAGGTCAAGGGGAAGTGGGTGATCCAGAGCGCGCGCGACTACGCGCGCATCTGCAACGCGGTCGTCGACGGGATCCACGGGACGCTGATCGCGGGCGAGCGCGTCGCGTGCGGCGACACGGGGCCGCGCGGGAACAACGCGCCAACATCGAGCCGCCCGACCACCTCGCCGCTCGCGTTCCTCCGCGCGATGAAGCGCGCCGGCGCGACAGGCTTCGACGCGTACGCGCACCATCCGTATCCGGGCGGCCCGAGCGAGTCGCCGACCACGCCGCCGCCCGGCGCCACCGCGGTCACCTTCGGCAACCTCGACGTGCTGACGAAGGAGCTGACGCGGCTCTACGGGTGGAAGCCGCTCTGGCTCGACGAGTACGGCTACCAGACGAACCCGCCCGACCACGACCTCGGCGTCACGCCGGCGAAGCAGGCGAAGTACCTGACGCAGTCGGTCGAGCTGGCGCGGGCAAACCCGCGCGTGACGATGTTGCTCTGGTTCCTCGTGCGCGACGAGGGTCGCCTGGGCGGGTGGCAGTCGGGGCTCGAGACGTGGAACGGCGTGCACAAGCCGGCGTTTCGCGCCTTCGCCCGCGCGGCGTCAGCGCTCTAGCAAGAGCGCGAGCAGCGCCTTCTGGACGTGCAGCCGGTTCTCGGCCTCGTCCCAGATTGCTGAGCGCGCGCCGTAGAGAACCTCGCCGGCGATCTCCTCGCCCGGGTGCGCCGGCAGGCAGTGCATCACGAACGCGTCGGGCGACGCAAGCGCCAGCAGCGCCTCGTCGAGCCGGTAGGGCTCGAGGTCGCGCAGCCGCTGCGCCCGCTCGAGCTCCTGCCCCATCGAGATCCACGTGTCGGTGACGACGACGTCGGCACCGCGCACGGCCTCCCGGGGATCGTGAACGACACTTAGTGCCAAGTCGGCACTAAGTGGTTCGTAGCCGGCCGGGCATGCGGCCGCGACCTCATAGCCGAGCAGCTCGCCCAGCGCGGCCAGTGACACGAGCACGTTCGAGCCGTCTCCGACCCACGCGACGCGGACGCCTTCGAGCGTGCCGAGCCGGTCGCGGATCGTCAGCGCGTCAGCCAGTGCCTGGCACGGATGCTCGTCGGCGGTCAGCGCGTTGATCACGGGAATCGTCGCCCACTCGGCCCACGCCTCGAGCTCCTCGTGCCCGTGTGTCCGCACCGCGAGCACGTCGAGGTAGCGGGAGAGCGCACGTGCCGTGTCGGGGAGCGACTCGCCGCGCGAGATCTGCAGCTCTTCGGGCGTGAGCGGAATCGCCGTCCCGCCGAGCTGCGAGATCGCGACCGAGAACGAGACGCGCGTCCGCGTCGAGTGCTTGGCGAAGTAGAGGCCGAGGGTCGAGCCGGCGAGCCTCGGCTGCCGGTCGTGCTTCAGCTCGACGGCGGTGTCGAGGATCAGCTCCGCCTCGGCCGGCGTGAGGTCTGCGACTCGGAGGAGGTCGCGCCCGGCGAGCGAGATCTGCAGCGGCGCGGTCACGACCAGCGCTCCTTCGCCGCTTCGACGGCAGCCGCGACGTTCCCGAGCCGGCGACCGGCGGGCGGCGCCTCGAACGTGCCGGCGCGCACCTCCGCGGCAACCTGCTCGTGCGCGTCGCGAAACGGCACGCCCGCCGCGACGAGCGCCTCGGCGGCATCTGTCGCGCGCAGCAGCGGATCCGATGCGGCAGCGGCGAGGCGGCCGTAGTCGAACGTCAACCCGTCGACCAGTACCCGTAGCGCGCCGAGCGCGCCCGCGACGTCACGGCGCGCAGCGAACACCGGCGGCTTGTCCTCCTGCAGGTCGCGGTCGTATGCCAGCGGCAGCGATTTGATCGTCGCCAGCAGCCCCGCGAGCCGCCCGATCGCCGTGCCCGCCTTTCCGCGCGCAAGCTCGGCGACGTCGGGGTTGAGCTTCTGCGGCATGATCGACGACCCGGTCGCGCTCTCCTCGGCGAGACGGGCGAAGCCGAACTCGCTCGTCGTCCAGAGCACGAGCTCCTCGCCGATCCGTGACAGGTGCGTGAAGAGCACGGCCGTCGCGTAGAGGTAGTCGAGAGCGAAGTCGCGGTCGGCGACCGCGTCGATCGAGTTGCGCATCGCGTCTGGCGGCGCAGGCAGGGGCAGCGTCGAGCCCGCGAGGGCGCCCGCACCGAGAGGCGACGGAGCCGCCTGGCCGGCGGCGAACGCGAACCGCGCCCGGTCGCGCTCGAGCATCTCGACCCACGCGAGCAGGTGATGCCCGAGCGTCACCGGCTGCGCGCGCTGCAGGTGCGTGTAGCCGGGCATCGGCGTCTCCACTTCCGCGCCGGCGCGCTCGAGCACGACCTGTGCAAAGGAGACGACTGCGGCGTTCGCTTCCTTGCAGGCGTCGGCGACGTAGAGCCGAAAGGCCGCCGCCACCTGGTCGTTGCGCGAGCGGCCGGCGTGGATCTTGCGGCCGACCGTCCCGAGCTGGCGCTCGATCGACGAGTGCACGTCCTCGTCGCCGGGATCGACGTGGTCGATCGCCGCGAGCCCTTCGGACGCCTCGGCCAGTTCGGCGTCGTCGAGGATTCCCGCCGCGTGCAGCCGCTGCGCGTGCAGCAGCGTCGCCTGCAGGTCGTACGGCAGCAGCTCTGCGTCATCGGCGAGCAGGAACGCCCACGCCTCCGGCGCGAGCTTCCCCTCGACCCGGCCGGCCCAGAGCGTCACAGCTCGTACCCCAGCTGCGCCATCATCCGCCGCGCGTCCGTGATGTCGTTGATCTTCACCGCGAGCTGCCCGATGCGATCCGCGGCGGTGAACGCGGTCGCGCTCCGCTCCATCGACAGCCGCTCGGGCTCGTACGAGAGCGCCCCGCCCTGCGTGTCGAGGATCGTGTAGTCGTCGCCGCGTCGCAGCTCGATCGTCACCTCGCCGCTGACCGCCGCCGCGACCCAGCGCTGCAGCGCGTCGCGCAGCATCAACGCCTGCAGGTCGAACCAGCGGCCTTCGTAGAGCAGCCGGCCGAGCCGGCGTCCCTCGTCGGCGTAGCGCTCGATCGTCGCCTCGTTGTGGATCGCCGTCAGCAGCCGCTCGTAGGCGATGTGCAGGAGCGCCATCCCGGGCGCTTCGTAGATGCCCCGGCTCTTCGCCTCGATGACGCGGTTCTCGATCTGGTCCGACATGCCGAGCCCGTGCCGGCCGCCGACGTCGTTGGCCACCCGAATCAGCTCGACCGGGTCGGCGATCGTCGCGCCGTCGATCGCCACCGGCAGACCGCGCGCGAACTCGATCGTCACGACCTCCGGCTCGATCTCGACGCCGGCGTCCCAGTGCGAGACGCCCATGATCGGCTCGACGATCTTCATCGACGTTGCGAGCAGCTCGAGATCCTTCGCCTCGTGGGTCGCGCCGAGCATGTTCGCGTCCGTCGAGTACGCCTTCTCGACCGACGTGCTGTGCGGCAGGCCGCGCTCGACGAGCCACACGCTCATCTCCTTGCGCCCGCCGAGCTCCTCGACGAAGGCGTTGTCGAGCCATGGCTTGTAGATCCGCAGGTGCTCGTTCGCGAGCAGCCCGTAGCGGAAGAAGCGCTCGATGTCGTTGCCCTTGTACGTCGAGCCGTCGCCCCAGATGTCGACGCCGTGCTCGGCCATCGCCTGCACGAGCTTCGTGCCGGTGACCGCTCGGCCGAGCGGCGTCGTGTTGAAGTAGCGGCGGCCCGCCGTCGAGATGTGGAAGGCGCCGCACTGCAGCGCGGCGAGCCCCTCGCGGGCGAGCGCGTCCTTGCAGTCGACGAGGATTGCGTGCTCGGCGCCGACAGCGAGCCCCTTTGCCGGGACCGCGTCGATGTTTGGCTCGTCGTACTGGCCGAGGTCTGCGGTGAACGCGTACGGAATCGCACCGCGCTCACGCATCCACGCCAGTGCGCAGCTCGTGTCGAGGCCGCCGGAGAACGCGATGCCGACGCGCTCGCCGACCGGCAGCGAGTCGAGGATCGTCCGCTGCGGCAGCGTGACGCTCACAGGTGGCTCCGGAGCTCCGCGTCGAGCTCGGCCGCGGTGACGCCGTCGTGCGCCGCGACGAAGATGGTGTTCTCGCCGGCGATCGTGCCGGCAACCTCGGGCAGCTCGGCATTGTCGATCGCATCCGCGAGCGCGGCGGCGAAGCCGCGCGGCGTCTTGATCACGAGCATCGTCCCGGAGTGCGCCGTCTCGCCCATCCAGCGGCGCAGTGCCGCGTGCAGCTCGTCGAGCCGGCGCAGGTCCGCTGCACCCGGCAGGGCGTAGACGAGGCGGCCGTCGGCGTTCCGCACCTTCGTGAGCCCGAGCTGCGCGATGTCGCGCGAGACGGTCGCCTGCACGGCCTCGATGCCCATTGCATGGAGCGCGTCGGCGACCTCGGCCTGCGTCGACAGCGGCTGCTGCTGGACGAGGCGCAGGATCATCCCCTGTCGTTCGAACTTCGTCGTCATGCCAGGACCTCCGTGAGCAGCTGCAGGCCGAGCACGGCCTCGTCGGTGGTCAGGGTCAGCGGCGGCGCGAGGCGGACCACGTTCTCGCCGGCGCTGCCGATCACAAGGCCGTGCTCGAGCGCCGCTTCGACGATCGGCGCCGCCGGCCGGTCGAGCTCGAGCCCGATCAGCAACCCAAGCCCCCGCACCTCGCCGAACGGCCTGAGGCTCGCGCGGAAGTAGGCGGAGAGCGAGCGCACGTGGGCGAGCAGCTCGTCGTCGATCGTGTCGACGACGGCGGTCGCGGCCGCGCATGCAACCGGATTGCCGCCGAACGTCGAGCCGTGGTCGCCGGGCTCGAAGCCGGCCGGCGCGTCGTCCGCGACCAGGAGGGCGCCGATCGGCAGTCCGTTCGCGAGCGCCTTCGCGAGCGTCACTGCGTCGGGCGGGACGCCGAACGTCTCCCAGGCGAAGAACGCGCCGCTCCGGCCGACGCCGGTCTGCACCTCGTCGAGGATCAGCAGCGCGCCGTGCTCGTCGGCGAGGGCGCGTGCCTCCTGGAGGACGGCGGCCGGAAGCGGGTGCACGCCGCCCTCGCCCTGCACCGGTTCGAGCAGGATCGCGGCCGTCTCCCCGCTCACGTGTTCCGCGAGCGTCGCCGGCGTCGCGAAGCGCGCGCCGGGGATGAGCGGCTCGAAGGCGTCGCGCTTCGACGGCTGGCCGGTGACGGACAGCGCGCCGAACGTGCGGCCGTGGAACGAGCCCTCGAGCGCGACGACCTCGCTGCGGCCGGTCGCCTTTCGCGCCCACTTGAGCGCTGCTTCGTTTGCTTCCGCGCCCGAGTTGCAGAAGAACGCCTGCGCGCCGCCGAAGCGGTCGGACAGCCTCGCGGAGAGGTCGATCGTCGGCTGCGTCCAGTAGAGGTTCGAGACGTGCCAGAGCCGCTCGAGCTGGGCTTGCGCGGCGGCGAGCGGAGCAGGGTGGCGGTGGCCGAGCCCGACGACGGCGATGCCGCCGAAGAGGTCGAGGTAGCGCTTGCCGCCGTCGTCGACGAGCCAGGCGCCGTCGCCGTCGACGAACGTCACGTCCTGGCGGGCGTACGTCGGGAGCAGCTTGTGCCTAGTCGCAACTTGCGTCATGCGGTCACCGCCGTGCGACCGATGGTGGCGGTGATGCCGCTGGCCGCTGCGAGCGCGGCTGCCCGCAGCTTGGGGACGATGCCGCCGTCGAACGCACCCTCGTCGAGCATGCGCTGCGCGTCCTGCACGCCGATCGTCTCGACGACCTCGTCGTCGACGTAGAGGCCCGGGACGTCGGTGAGGAAGACGAGGCTGCGTGCGCCGAGGCCGAGCGCGAGCGCGGCTGACGCGTCGTCGGCGTTCACGTTGAGCGGCCCGACCGCGAGCGGCGCGACGACCGGGATCTTTCCGTCGCTCAGGGCCGTGAGCACCTTCGCCGGCCGGCACGGGAGCGGGTCGCCGACCTGGCCGAGCGGCGGTACCGGCACCGCGAACAGGCCTTCGCGGTAGCCGAGCACCGGGACGGCGAGCTCGCCGATCGCTGCGCAAAGCTCTGCGTTGACCGTCTCGAGCGATTCGCGCACGACCTCAAGGCCGGCGCGCGAGGTGCGGCGGCGGCCGTCGACGAACGCGACCGGGATGCCGCGCCGGCGCATCTCGTCGGTGATCTGCGGGCCGGCGCCGTGCACGACGACAACCTCGTGACCCTCCTCGGCGAGGCCGAGGATCCGGCTGGCGGACTCGCCCGCGACCGCGCCGCCGACCTTTACGACGAGCCGCGTCACGAGCGGTACTCCGCGTTGATCCGGACGTAGTCGTAGGAGAGGTCGCTCGTCAGATACTCCGCGCGGCCGTCGCCGAGCCCGAGGTCGAGGTCGATCGTGCAGACCGCGCCGTCGACGGGCGGCTCGACGTGCTGCGGGGCGCCCGCGACGAGCACCGCCGTACCGTTGTACGAGAGCGAGATGCGCGTCGGGTCGAGGTGCGCGTAGCCGCCGTTGAACGGCGCGCTGCCGGCCGCCATCAGCACGCGGCCCCAATTGGCGTCGCGGCCGAAGAGCGCGGTCTTGACGAGCGGGGAGGTGGCGATCCGCTGCGCGATTGCCCGCGCTTCCGCATCGTTTGCCGCACCGGCGACGTTGATCTCGGCCAGCAACGTCGCGCCCTCGCCGTCGGCGACGATCTGCGAGGAGAGGTCGCGGGAGACGGAGCGCAGCGCGAGCGCGAAGGCCTCGTCGGTCGCCGGCGTCCGCTCGATGCCGGCTGCGCCCGAGGCGAGCAGCACGACCGCGTCGTTCGTCGAGCACTCGCCGTCGACGCTGATCGAGTTGAAGCTCGCGTCCACGGCCGGGCGCAGGAATTCGATCGGCTCGCCGGGCGCGAGCGGGTAGTCGGTCGTGACGACGGCGAGCATCGTCGCGAGGTTGGGGTGGATCATCCCCGAGCCCTTCGCCATGCCGCCGACGCAGAAGCAGTCGCCGCGGGCAACCGCCGTCTTCGCGCGGGTGTCCGTGGTCAGGATCGCCTCGGCGGCGGCCGCGCCGCCGTCCGGCGAGAGCTCGGCGGCGGCGGTTGTGAGGCCGTCCTGGATCAGCTGGAGCGGCAGCGGCGCGCCGATCACGCCGGTCGAGAGGACGATCACCTGCTCGGGCTCCAGGCCGAGCAGCGATGCAGCAGTCTCGGCGGTGGCGCGCGCATCGACTTCGCCCTGCGTGCCGGTGGCCGCGTTCGCGACGCCGGAGTTGACGACGACGGCCTGCGGCTCGGCCAGCTCGAGGTGCTGCCGCGAGACCGTCACCGGCGCGGCCTGCACGCGGTTCTGCGTCCACATCGCCGCGCCCGT
>JBKPRG010000156.1:0-5554 GCA_046765815.1 Actinomycetota bacterium | reverse complement strand
GGGAAGGCGCTCCATGATCCGCTCGGCGCCGAGGTGGCGCATGTCGAGCATCACCGAGCCGTTGATGCCACGGCCCTCGTCGATCTCCGTCTGCTCTGAGCGCGAGACGACGTCGCGCGACGCGAGCTCGAGCGCGTTCGGGGCGTAGCGCTTCATGAAGCGCTCGCCGTCCTTGTTGATCAGGTAGCCGCCCTCGCCGCGGATGCCCTCGGTGAGCAGGATTCCCGTCGGATAGAGCGTCGTGGGGTGGAACTGCATGAACTCCATGTCCTTGAGCGGCAGCCCGAGGTGCAGCGCCATCGCGGCGCCGTCGCCGGTACAGGCGTACGCGTTCGTCGTCGTGCGATAGATGCGCCCCTGGCCGCCGGTGGCGAGGACGACCGTCTTGCCGCCGACCGTCTGCAGCCCGCCGTTCAGCAGGTCCCAGCAGATGACGCCCTGGCAGCGGCCGTCGTTCTCGACCAGCTTCCAGGCGAAGAATTCCTCGTAAACCGGGATGTCGCGCTTGACCAGCTGCTCGTAGAGCACCTGGATGAGCACGTGGCCGGTGATGTCGGCCGCATACACGGTGCGGTTTGCGCCCGCCGCGCCGAACGGGCGTTGCGCGAGCTTGCCGTCCTCGCGCCTGGAGAAGAAGGCGCCCCAGTTCTCGAGCTGGTAGATGTCACCCGGCGCCTCGCGGCAGAGGATCTCGATCGCGTCCTGGTCGCCGATGTAGTCGGAGCCCTTGACCGTGTCGTAGGTGTGCGTCTCGGGCGAGTCCTCGCCCGCGTTCCCGAGCGCCGCGTTGATGCCGCCCTCGGCCGCGCCGGAGTGGCTCCGCGTCGGATGGAGCTTCGAGATGACGCCGACGTCAGCGCCCGCGTCGTAGGCCTCGATCGCCGCGCGCATCCCGGCGCAGCCGGCCCCGACGACGAGGACGTCGTGCTCTGCTTCCACGTGCCGGACGCTAGCGAATCTGCGGGAAGGGCCGTTCCACAGGTGTCAGACACCGAACAGAGGTGTCTGACACGATCTCAGGCGCCCTTCTTGGCGTCGAGTTCGGCCTGCGCCTTCTCCGCCAACCTGCGGGTTCGCTGGATGTTCTCCTCCATCCGGCGCCGGTCGATCTCCCACTGCTCGCGTTCAGCCTTCGAAATCTTCTTCTTCGCCATCACCGTCCTCCAGGAGTTGCTCTATCCGCTTGAGAGGCGCTGCAATGTCGCTCACGTTGAAGAGTAAGGCAACCGCTTCGTCCCGCTCTTTCGGACGCGCCCCAACTGGTGTCAGACACCTTTGAAAGTGTCTGACACCTCTTACGGCGTCGGGCCTGCGGCCCGGATCGCGTCGCCGACGTCGGCGAAGCGCCGCTCGAAGTTGTCGACGAAGAGCTGCGCCAGCTCGCGCGCCTTGCGGTCGTACGCCTCCGGATCGCGCCAGGTGGACCGCGGATCCAGCAGCTTCGGCTCGACACCGTGGATCTCGAGCGGCACGCGGAAGCCGAAGATCGGGTCGGTGCGCGTCTCGGCGTCGTCGAGCTCGCCCGAGAGCGCCGCGTGGAGCATCGCGCGCGTGGCGGCGATCGGCATCCGGTTGCCCTCGCCGAACGGACCGCCGGTCCAGCCCGTGTTGACGAGCCACACCGCCGAGCCGTGCTCGTCGAGCTTCTCGCCCAGCATCCGCGCGTACACGCGAGGCGGCTGCGGCAGGAAGGGCTGGCCGAAGCACGTCGAGAAGGTCGGCTGCGGCTCCGTCACACCGATCTCGGTCCCGGCCAGCTTCGCCGTGAACCCGGAGAGGAAGAAATACAGCGCCTGCTCGCGCGAGAGGCGCGCGATCGGCGGCAGGATCCCGAAGGCATCCGCGGTCAGGAAGATGACCGAGCTCGGATGCCCCGCCATCTTCGACGGCAGCGCGTTCGCGATCTGCTCGAGCTTGTACGCCGCGCGCGTGTTCTCCGTCTTCGAGTCGTCGTCGAGGTCGACGATGCCGTTCTCGTCGAGGACGACGTTCTCGAGGATCGTCCCGTACGTGTGGGTCGTCCGGAAGATCTCGGGCTCGGCCGTCGCCGAGAGGCGGATCACCTTCGCGTAGCAGCCACCCTCGACGTTGAAGACGCCCGAGTCGCCCCAGCCGTGCTCGTCGTCACCGATCAGCGACCGCTCGGGGTCGGCCGAAAGCGTCGTCTTGCCGGTGCCGGACAGCCCGAAGAAGATCGCCACGCGCCCGTCCTCCGCGACATTGGCGGAACAGTGCATCGGGAACACGCCTTCGAGCGGCAGCCGGTCGTTCATGACGGTGAAGATCGACTTCTTGATCTCGCCCGCGTAGTACGTGCCGCCGACGAGCAGTTCCGTGCGACCTGGATGCAGGACGACGAACGTGCCGGTGCGCGTGCCGTCTTCCTCGGGCACCGCCTCGAGGTCGGGCGTGTGCAGCACGAGCGCCTGCGGCTCGAAGTCGCGCACCTCGCTCGGCGAGAGCTCGATGAACATCGTCTTCGCGAACAGCGCGTGGTACGGGTGCGCGGTGATCACGCGCACGCCGATGCGGTGCGCCTCGTCCGCGCCCGCCCACGCGTCGACGACGTAGAGCGCCGTCGCGGCGGCGAGGCGCGCCGTGACCTTGTCGCGCAGCCCCTCGTACCGGTCCTCCGCGAGCGGCTGGTTGACCTCGCCCCACCAGATGCGGTCGCGAGAGCTCTCCTCCTCGACGAGGAACTTGTCCTTCGGCGAGCGGCCTGTGAAGCGGCCCGTGTCGACCGCGAGCGGCCCGCCCTCGGCCAGGCGCCCGTCGCCGCGCGCGAGCGCGTGCGTGTAGAGCAGCGAAGTCGTCGGATTTCGGTAGACCTGGCCGGACGGCTCGATCCCATGGACGGACAGATCCACGCCGGCGGGGAGCTGCGTCGCGGTCACGGCTCGTGATGGTACTGCGTCAGACTTGCCAGTCGCCGTTCCGAAGAACAGCGACGCGCTCCCCGTCGGCGGTGACGCCGTCCACCTCGAGCTCGGGTGAGCCGATCATGAAGTCGATGTGGATCCCGCTCTCGTTCACGCGGTCGACGTACTCGTCGTCGACGAGGAACGGGAACCCGCTGCCGAGCGCGATGTGGCTGGCGGCGTTCTCGTCGAGCAGCGTGTCGTAGAAGACGGTGCCGAGCGGCCCGATCCGCCCCGCGCGGTCGACGAGCGCCAGTTCCCCGAGCCGGAGCGCCTGTTCGTCGAGCGTCAGCTGCGAACGGAGCGCCTCGCCGTTCTCGTCGGCCTCGACCTTGGTCGCCACCCCCTCCTCGAATGTGACGCGGAGGCCGCGGATGATCGTGCCGTCGCGCAGCACGAGCGGCTTCGTCGCCGTGACGTGCCCCGACGTGCGGGTCGGGTCCGGAGTCGTGAAGACCTCCTCCGTCGGGAGGTTCGGGAAATGCCGCAGGCCCTCCGCGGTCGTGAAGTCGGCTGCCCACCACCGGTGCGTCGGCAGCATGCCGATCGTCAGCTCCGTGCCCGGCCCGCGCAGCTCGATCGCGTCGAAGTGACGCGCTGTCAAGCGCTCGGCGGACGAGTTGAGGACGGCCATGCGCTGCTCCCAGGCGTCCGCCGGGTCGGTCTCGTCGAGCCGCAGCACATGCTCGAGCTCGCCCCAGAGCTTCTCGTGCGCCTCCTCCTCCGCGAGGTCCGCGTGCACGAGCTTCGCCCAGTTCGCGTTCGCGCAGGGGACGATCGTCCAGTTCGTCGACCGGTCGGAGATGATCTTGCTGATCTCCTTGAGCCACGGCAGCCGGTCCTTGCCGAGCAGCGTCGGGTCGAGGCCGTTCATCAGGTTCGGCTCGGTCGGACCGGCGAGGACGATGCGCGCGCCGTGACCATTTGCGACGCCGAGCAGCCGCTCGGCGTACCATCCGGGCACGTAGTCGAGCGTGTCGGGGTCCGCGTGCTCGATGCGCGCCCTTTTCAGGTGCGGATCGAAGTAGACGACGTCGACGAACTCGGCGCCGCGGTCGTACGCCGCGGCGGCGATCGCGCGAGCCGCCGCCTCCTGCCCGATCTCGGCCGAGACCATCACCGTCTGCCCGGGTTGGACGTTGGCGCCGTGCACTGCCAACGAGGCCAACCGTGTCCAGCGCTCCTCCATCGGCAGGCGATCGTACCCCCCACGCCGAAGTTGAGCGCCGTGACAGTGGAAGCTGCCTGCGAGCGCTATCTCGCCGCGGCGGGAATCGCCGACGCCACGCGCAAGGCGTACGCCGCGGATCTGCGCGCCTTCGCGGCATGGTTCGGGCCCGACAGCCCGATCGAAGATGTGGATATTCGGGTGCTCGCGGACTGGGTCACCGAGCTCGGCCGTGCTCGCCCCGGCGGGAAGCTGGCGCCCTCGACGATCTCGCGCCGGCTCGTCGCCGTGCGCTCGCTGCTGCGCTACACGCTCGGCCCCGACCGCACGCCCGACGCAGCACTCGCGCCGAAGCGGCCGCGCCGCCTGCCCGACGCGCCGAAGCTGAGCGTGGTCGAGGAGCTCGTCGACTCCTTCGCGGGCGACGACCCGCTGGCGCTGCGCAACCGAGCGCTGGTCGAGCTCGTCTACTCCGCGGGCCTGCGCAGCGCCGAGGCGATCGGTCTCGACCTGGGCGACGTCGACTTCGAGCAGGAGCTCGTCCACGTTCGCCGCGGCAAGGGGGCCAAGGACCGCATCGTGCCGCTCGGCGAGGAAGCCGGCGCGCTCGTCGCGCGGTACCTACGCGAAGCGCGCCCCCGGCTGGCGCGCGGCACCGAAAACGCGCTCTTCCTCTCAGTGCGCGGGCGCCGGCTCGACACGTCGACGCTGCGGCGCCTCGCGCCCCACCCGCACCGGCTCCGCCACGCCTTCGCGACGCACCTGCTGGAGGGGGGCGCCGACCTGCGCACGATCCAGGAGCTACTCGGCCACAGCTCGCTCTCGACGACGCAGATGTACAGCCACGTCGACGCGAAGCGGCTGCGGCGCGTCTACGACCACGCGCACCCGCGGTCATGAGCGAGCTCCAGGGGTACCTCGCGCTGCTCCAGGCTCAGCGGTCGCCGCGGACGGTGGAGGCCTACCGTCGCGACCTGACCGCGCTCGAGGCGTTTCTCGGCAAGCCGATCGCGAGCGCGACGACCGAGGATCTCGAGCGCTACACCGCTCGGCTCCGGGCCGACGGGCTGTCCGCGGCGACGATCGCGCGCCGCACCGCCGCCACACGCAGCTTCTTCCGCCACCAGCAGCTGCTCGGCGTCCGCACCGACAACCCGGCAGCGGCCGTCAAGCTGCCCAGACGCCCCAAGCCGCTGCCGAAGACGCTCTCGCCGGGCGAGGCGGAACGCCTGATCGAGGCGGCCGCCGGCACGCAGCCGCGCGCGCTGCGCGACCAAGCGCTCGTCGAGCTGCTCTACGGCGCGGGCCTGCGCGTGTCCGAAGCGGTCGGGCTCGACAAGGCGGGCGTCGACTACGAGCAGCGACTCGTTCGCGTCGTCGGCAAGGGCGGTAAGGAGCGGGTCGTGCCGATCGGGCGAGCGGCGGCGACCGCGCTCACCCGTTACCTCTCACGCGGGCGCCCGTACCT
>JBKPRG010000155.1:0-12307 GCA_046765815.1 Actinomycetota bacterium | reverse complement strand
CGACACCTACCGTCGTGCGATGCGCCTCGTCGAGGTCGGCGGACGCCTGATCGAGTTGCACATACGCCGCTCCACGCGCGTGCGGCAGCACTGCATCCACTTCCGGAACGGCTCACCGCCTGAGCTCGTCGTCAGGCCGCGCGCGTCGGAGGCCGACATCCTCGCGGCGATCGAGTACCACGCGCCCTGGCTCGAGCGGCAGCTCGCGCGTGCACCGCGGGCATCGCTCGCGCTCGACCGCCTCACGCTCACCGAGAATCAGGGCCGGCGCGAGGCGCTCGCGCGCATCTCGCTGATCGCGCAGTCGGAGGCGGCGGCGCTCGGCGTGCGCTACACGCGGATCACGCTGCGCGATCAGCGCAGCCGCTGGGGCTCGTGCTCGAGCAAGGGCGCGCTCAGCTTCAACTGGCGGCTCGTGCTCGCACCGCACGACGTGCTCGACTACGTCGTCGTGCATGAGGTCTGCCATCTGGTCGAGCTACACCACGGCCCCGCGTTCTGGCGTCTCCTCGCGAGACGGCGGCCGGGCTACGAGGACTCGAAGCGCTGGCTCGACGAGCACGGCTGGGAGATCCTGGCCTACCAGCCGCCAGAGCGCGTCGCTGCATAGAGGCGGGGGCCTCTAAGCTTGTCCGCGTGGAGCGGTGGGCGACCTTCGACTGCTACGGCACGCTGATCGACTGGAACGGGGGAGTTCGCGCCGAGCTCGCGCGCGTCTTCGGCGACGATCGCGCTGACGAGCAGCTCGAGCGCTACCACGAGGTCGAGCCCGAGCTCCAGCACGACGGCGAGCTCAGCTACCGCCAGGTGATGACCGAGGCAATGCGGCAGCTCGGCGCGCCCGCTGGCGAGGAGTACGGCCTGGGGGAGTCGCTGCCCGGCTGGCGCGCGTTCCCCGAGGTGCGCGCGGCGCTCGTGGAGGCACGCCAGCGCGGCTGGAAGCTTGGGGTCCTCTCGAACACCGACGTGGACTTCATCGCCGCGTCGCAGGTTCAGATCGGCGTCACGTTCGACGAGGTGATCGTCGCCGGCGAGATCGGTTCCTACAAACCGGCCCTCAAGCACTGGCACGAGTTCTTCGCGCAAACGCGCGCGGCGCGCGAGGGGCACGTGCATGTCGCCGCGTCGCTCTTCCACGACATCGCGCCCGCGAACGAGCTCGGCCTCCAGAGCGTCTGGATCAACCGCCTCGGCGAGACCGCGGCCGACGGCGCTCGGCCGACGCGGGAACTGCACGACCTGTTCGCGCTCCCCGAGACGCTCGATGAGCTCGTCCCTCAGGGAACTTAGAGACGCCGACGCGGAGGCCGTGGCGGCGCTCTTCGTCGACGCGTTCGGCGACGCGCGACGGCTCGACGCCGAAGAGATCCGCTCCTGGATCGGCAACAGCGAGCTGAAGCCCGAGTACCTGTGCGTCCTCGAGGTTGACGGCCGGGTGGTCGGCTACGGCGACATTTGGCCGAAGGGTGAGGTCGTTGCTCTTGATGTCGCGGCGCCCGGGCACTGGGGCGCGTTTTTCGAGTGGGCCGAGGGCACTGCCCGCGCGCGGGGTATCGGGCAAACCAGGGTGTTCACGCCGGCCGAGCACGAGCTCGCTGCGTTCGCGGAGAAGCGCGGCTACCGGCTGTGGCGCTCGTCGTACACGATGGAGGTCGACCTGCCGGTTGAGGGGCCGAACGTTCCGGCCGGGATCGAGCTGCGACCGTACCGCCCGGACGTCGATGCCGAGGTGGTCAGGCTCGCGGAGAACGAGACGTTCGCAGGCGACCCGTTCCACAACGAGGTGACGCCGGAGAACTTCGCCGCGTTCTACCTCAAGTCACGCGGCTTCGAGCCAGGTCTGTGGCTCCTTGGCTGGGACGGCGACGAGCTTGCCGGCTTCGTGCTCGCCTACTCGGAGCACGTCGGCGATCCGGGGCTCGGATGGGTGGGAACGCTGGGCGTGCGCCCGGCGTGGCGTCGTCGTGGGCTCGGTGAGGCTCTCCTCCGGGCGTCGTTCGCCTCGCTCTCCGAGCGCGGCTTCAAACGCGTGGGCCTCGGCGTCGACACCGAGAATGTGGCGGGCGCGCTGCGTCTGTACGAACGCGTCGGGATGCGTCCCGTTCGGCGTTACGACAATTGGGTGCTCGACGTATGAGCACGCTGCGCGCCAAGTGCCCGGACTGCCGGACGCTGACCGCGGTCGCTCTCGGCGACACCTACCAGTGCCACTCGTGCGGCCGCGAGTTCGGCGCCGGCCTCGTCCGCGTGCCGAAGGCGTGGGGCAGTGGCGGCGAGTCGATGGCCGCAGCCGCGCACATGAGCGTGCCGTGGCCGGAGGCGGCGGTCATCGACGAGGAGACGCTCGACGAGCAGATTGTTGCGATGGCCCGACAGCTGCCGGCGCGGCCGCTCGTGCTCGGCGGCTGTTGCTGCTCGCACGTCGGGGCCGTTCGCGAGCTCGCGCGACGCGGGCGCATCGGCGTCGTCTGGCTCGACGCCCACGGCGACCTGAACACGCCGGAGTCGTCGCCCTCTGGCAACGCGTGGGGGATGCCGCTGCGGATGCTGATCGACGCCGGTGACGTCGCCGCGCGGGACGTCACGCTCATCGGAGCGCGCAACCTGGATCCGCCGGAAGTCGAGTTCATCGCGGCGTCCGGGATTGCGACCACCCTCGCCGAGCTGCCCGAGCGGATCTACGTGGCGGTCGACGGCGACGTGATCGAGCCCGGGGAGGCCGACATGTTCATGCCGGAGCCGGATGGGATCGGGCTGGAGGCGCTCGAAAGCCTGCTCGCGTCGCTGCCGACGCCCGCCGGGGCCGGGCTGACGGGCTTTGTCCCGTCGGCGCGAAACGAGCCGGCGCTGGCCCGGCTCGGTCACGCGCTCGGCCTGTAACCCGGTCGGCCGAGGAGGCGGTCTAAGCTTGCGCAATGTCCGAGGCGCGGATCGACGTCCAGGTCGAGCACAGGCACGCTCCTCCACCACAGGACAAGAAGCACCCGAACACGTGCCCCAAGTGTGGGTCGCATTACCGCGACGACGAGCTCGACGCTGCGCTCCGCGTCTGCATGCACTGCGGCCACCACTTCCCGATGCGTGCGCGGGCGCGCATCGAGTGGTACGCGGATCCGGGTTCGTTCGTCGAGGAGGCGACCGACGTCCGCTCCGACGATCCGCTCGACTTTTTCGACCTCCGCCCGTACGCCGAGCGGCTGGCTGAGGCAGAGCTGAACACGGGCCTCGGCGAGGCGATGCTGATTGGGCAGGCGACGTTCGACGGCCACGGCGTCGAGCTGGCCGTCATGGACTTCAGCTTCATGGGCGGCTCGATGGGCAGCGCGGTGGGCGAGAAGTTCTCGCGCGCGTGCGACTCGGCCGTCGAGCGCGGCGTGCCGTTGATCTCCGTCACGAGCTCCGGCGGCGCGCGCATGCAGGAGGGGATCCTGTCGCTGATGCAGCTGCCCAAGACGGTGTGCGCAGTCGAGGACCTGCACGACGCCGGCCTGCCGATGCTGACCGTGATGGCGCATCCGACGACCGCCGGCGTGCTCGCATCGTTCGCTTCGCTCGGTGACGTGACGATCGCCGAGCCGGGTGCGCTGATCGCGTTCACCGGCCCGCGCGTCGTTCAGCAGACGACACGCGAGAAGTTGCCGGAGGACTTCGGCCTCGCCGAGCAAAACCTGCGCTTTGGACATGTCGACGCGATCGTCCGGCGCAGCGAGCAGCGCGCGTACCTCTCCCGCCTGTTGAGGCTCTGGTCATGAGCGAGCGCGATCAGGAAGTCAATCTGCGCCAGCGCCTCTCGGGGCTCTCGCGGCTGCCGCTCCTCCGCGGCGCGCGAGTCGACGGCGAGGCGGAGCGGCTCGAGCGGCAGCTCGAGCGTCTCAAGGCGGAGACCTCGGACGAGGCGATCTGGCGCTCGGTCGAGCTCGCTCGTCATCCGGACCGCCCGTACACGCTCGACTACGTGCAGCGCATGCTCGACGACTGGGTCGAGCTGCACGGCGACCGCGGCCGCGCCGACGACGGTGCGCTCGTCACCGGGCTCGGCTCGCTCGAAGGTCGCACGGTCGCGCTCGTCGGCCAGCAGAAGGGTCGTGACGTCAAGGAGCGTCTCGACCGGCAGTTCGGGATGCCGTACCCCGAGGGCTACCACAAGGCGATCAGGATCATGGAGATCGCCGGCCGGTTCGGCTTCCCGCTCATCTCGCTGATCGACACGCCCGGCGCGTATCCGGGAGTCGTCGCCGAGCAGCATGGACAGGGCGGCGCCATCGCCCGCGCGCAGTCTGCGATGGTGCGCCTCGCGGTGCCGACGGTCGCGTGCATCATCGGCGAGGGCGGTTCCGGCGGCGCGGTCGCGATCGCGGTGGCCGACCGCGTGCTGATGCAGGAGAACGCGATCTACTCCGTGATCACGCCCGAGGGCTGCGCCGCGATCCTGTGGCGCGACGCGGGTGAGGCGAAGCGCGCCGCCGCCGCGTTCAAGCCGGACGCCGCGCACTGCCTCGACCTGGGCGTGATCGACGCGATCGTGCCCGAGCCCGAGGGCGGCGCCCAACTAGACCATGACGGCGCGGCGCTGCTCCTCAAGGCGTCCCTCCTGGAGGCGCTGGCGGATGTCGAGGAAACGCCCGGTGAAGACCTGCGGCAGCGCCGCCGCGCCAAGTTTCGCGGGATGGGCGTCTTCGCCTGAGCACCTGACCTGAACCGTCTTTCACCGCTTTTCCACACCGTCCACAGGGTTTTCAACGGGTGTAGGTGACCCGCGAAATCGCCCTTGAACGCGTCGAGGCCCGCCTTTCGAGCGGGCCCCTGGCGCCTAACCCCCCGTCAGGTGGAGAAGCTTGGGGGAAGATTCTGTCCTCGACAGCGAGCCGTCAAACATGAGCCTCTCGGACTACAAAAAGAAGCGCGACCCCAAGAAGACGCCCGAGCCTTTTTCGAGCGGCGAGCGAAGCTCGACGCAGCCGATCTTCGTCATCCAACGCCACGATGCGCGCCGGCTCCACTACGACTTCCGCCTCGAGGAGGAGGGCGCGTTGGCCTCCTGGGCGGTGCCGAAGGGCGTGCCGCTCGAGCCGGGCGGCCGCGCGCTCGCCGTCCACGTCGAGGACCACCCGCTCGAGTACGCGAAGTTCGAGGGCCAGATCCCGGCCGGCCAGTACGGCGCCGGCTCCGTCGAGATCTGGGACAGCGGCACCTACGAGCTGCTCGAACGCAAGAAGAACGGACAGCGGACGTTTGCGCTGCACGGGCAGCGCCTCGAGGGTACGTGGTCGCTCATCCCCGCCCACCTCGACGGCAAGGAAGAGAACTGGCTGCTGATCAAACGGCGCGACGGCGACACGTCCGAGATGGCGACGCGCCGCTACCGGCCGATGCTCGCGACGCAGGAGGAGACGGTCCCGCATGGCGACGACTGGCGCTACGAGGTCAAGTTCGACGGCTACCGCGCGATCGCATACGTCCACGCCGGCGAGTGCGAGCTCGTCTCGCGTAACGGCAACGACCTCACTGAGCGGTTCGCCCAGGTCGCCAAGGAGGTCGTGAAGGCGACGAAGAGCCCGAATGCGGTGCTCGACGGTGAGGTCACCCGCGTCGACGCGCAGGGTCGCGCGAGCTTCTCGGAGCTGCAGCGCGGCACCGGTGCGCTCGTCTACTTCGTGTTCGACCTGCTCGAGCTCGACGGCGAGTCGCTGGTGGAGCTGCCCCTCACCGAGCGCAAGGCGCGACTGCGCAAGCTGCTCGACGGTCGCAACAAGTGCGTCAGCTTCTCCGACGACTTCGACGATGGCGACGCGCTGTACGAGGTGGCGCGTCAGAAGGGTCTCGAAGGGATCCTCGCCAAGCGTGCAGGCAGCACCTACAAGGAAGGCAAGCGAACGCGCGACTGGCTGAAGATCAAGACCGAGAACAACGAGGAATTCGTCGTCGCGGGCTATACCCGCGGCGCGGGCCGCCGCGCGGGCACCTTCGGCTCGCTCGTGCTCGGCACATACGACGACGGCGAGCTCCGCTACGTGGGCAATGTCGGCACCGGCTTCGACGACGCCGAGATTCGCAAGCTTCTGCGGCTGTTGAAGCCGCTTCATCGCGACACGAGCCCGTACTCCGAGCCGCCAAAGATGCCGCGCGTGCGCAAGGGCGACGTGCAGTGGGTCGAGCCGAAGCTCGTCGCGCAGGTCCGCTTCGGCGAGTGGACGCACGACGGCCACCTGCGCCATCCCGCGTACCTCGGGCTGCGCGAGGACAAGGACGCCGCCGAGGTCCAGACCGAACCCCCAGCTGGTGCCAACTTGGCCCAAGGTGTGGTCCGGCGTGGGAACCGCGAGCTGAAGCTGTCCAACCTCGACAAGCCGTTCTGGCCCGACGAAGGGATCACGAAGGGCGACCTGCTCAACTACTACGAGCGGGTCGCGCCCGTGCTGCTGCCGCACATCAAAGACAGGCCGTTCACGATGCGCCGCTATCCCGACGGTGCCTACGGCAAGGCGTTCTTCCAGAAGGACGCGCCGTCGCACATGCCCGACTGGATCCCGCGCTTCCGCGCACTCGTGTCGGCGCGCGACAAGCAGCGGACGAAGAAGTGGATCGACTTTCCGGTGATCGACGACGAGCTCTCGATGCTCTGGGTCGTGAACATGGGTTGCATCGACATGAACGCGTGGTACTCGCGGATCGACAAGCCGGACCGTCCTGACTTCGTGCTCTTCGATCTCGACCCGACGCCGGAGGTGCCGTGGACGCAGACAGTCGAGGTGGCGCTGATCCTGAAGCAGCTGCTCGACCAGCTCGGGCTCGAGTCGTTCCCGAAGACGTCGGGCGGCAAAGGCTTCCACGTGCTCGTGCCGCTCGATCGCCGCTCGACGTACGAGGACACGCGTTCGTTTGCCGAGGTCGTGGCCGGCGCGATCGCACGCACCCACCCGAAGCTCGCGACGACCGAGTGGTCGAAGTCGCGGCGGCGCGGCGTGCTGATCGACGCGAACCAGAACGGGGAGGGCAAGACGATCGCCTCGGCCTATTCGGTGCGGCCAAAGCCCGGCGCGCCGGTCTCGACGCCTCTCCGCTGGGACGAGGTGAACGAGCAGCTGAACCCGGCGATCTACACGATGGAGGTGGTGCTCGAGCGCGTGCGGACGCACGGCGACCTGCACGCCGCGATGCCGAAGACGCGGCAGTCGCTCTCGAAGGCGCTCAAGGCTTTGGCATGACCGGCCTCGTGCGGGCAGCCTCCTTCGCCACTGCGAGCTCGCGGCCGTCGATGACGGCGTAGCGCAGTGCGATCGCGCTCAGCTCGTCGGACGCCTCTTTCGCAGCCTTGCCGAGCTTGAGGTCGAGCGTCTCGGGATCGTCGAGGTAGAGAAGCCGCGTCCAGAACGTCGTCAGCACGATCGAGACCCACGGCATGAAGATCGCGTTCCGCTCGAGCGCCGCCGACGGTCGCTGGATGAAGAACGCGGCGAAGACACCGACGGTCAGCCCGGAGAGCCCGACGGCGGCCAGTGCCTCGCCGACCGTGTTCGCCTGCAGGCCCTTGACGAAGGCCGCGATCACCGCGGCGAGCCCGAACACGAGCATCGCCACGTATGCGGCGAACACCGCGCGGTACGAGCGCCGCAGGTACGCCGTCGTCCGGGCGAGCGTCTGGACGTCGTCTTGGAGCACGGCCGCCGCGAGGTCCCGCAGCTCGGCCGTCGTGCGAATGGGATCCCCGTGCCGCGGGCGGGGCAGCCGCATCACCATGGCATGCCCTCCTGATCGCTTGCCGCGCGAGCTTATGTCAGGAGCGGCTCACCAGTCCACTCCGAAGAGGGAGTCGAGCCCTTCGAGCCCCTCGATCGTGACGTCGTGCGGGCGCTGGAAGCGGTCGCGCGTGAGCAGCAGATCGGCATGCTCGACTGCGACGCCGCGCGGCGACACGGTGGAGACCCCGACCTGCTCGTAGCCGAGCTTGCGCGACACGCCGAGCGACGCTGCGTTGCCGAAGATCGCGCCCGAGGCGGCTTCGCTTCCGCCAAGCCCGTCGAAGAGCAGCGCCAGGATCGCGCCGCGCATCTCGGTGCCGAGGCCTTGGCGCTGCCAGCGGGCGCCGAGCCACGACCCGGTCGAGCCGCGCTTCGTCCGGCCGAACTGCACGCCGTGCACCGCCTGCACGCCGATCGGCCTGCCGTCGAGGAAGACGACCAGCTCGAGCCGCCAGTCGTAGGGCCGCCAGTCCCTCAGCGCCGACAGGTGCCAGTCGAGGAAGCGCTCCTCGGTGGCGTGGTCAGTCCACGCGACGCCGAACGGCATGAAGTCTGGATCGTGGATCCCGTCTTCGGCGACGCGGTACAGCTCGCGTAGCTCGGCCACTGTCGCCAGGCGCAGCTCCAGCCGCGGCGTGCGCACCCGGAGCCGCGACAGCGGATGCGGCGGCCGCAGGAAGAGGTGCCGTTCCGCGATCGTGTCGAAGCCCATGCGGGCGTAGAGCTCCTTCGGCCAGTCGTCGGCGAGCGCTTCGATGAAGACGACGTCGTTCGCCGCCCGCGCTTCGTCGAGCGCCCGCTGGACGACGGCGCGGCCGAGGCCTCGCGCGCGGTAGGGGGCGAGCGTGTTCACGTCCTCGATCTGTGCGGTGCGGCCGTCGCTGCGCAGTTCGCAGTACGAGGCCACCTCACCCTCGACGTACGTGGCGAAGAACCGGGTCCGTACGGCGGCGGTCACGCGCCGCTTCGCCGCCAGCAGCGACTCCGCGAGCTCCAGCGTGCCGTGCGGCTCGGAGAGCGTCATCCGGATGTGCGGCTCGGCGACCGCTTCGAGCGGCACCTCCTGTACCGCAGTGGTGTCGACTGCGCGGTCAGGCTCGCGCACGTGCCCCATCACGATGTGCGTGGTCTGTGTCCAGCCGAGCGCTGCGAACCCGGCCGCGAGGGCCGCGCCGCCCGCGTCGGCGATCACGCGGCGGTGCCAGAAGCGTTCCATCAGCGCCTCCGCCTCCGCCTCGTGCTCCTCCGCGGACGCCACCGAGTCGACGCGCAGGAAGTTCGCGTCGTAGACGATCGGGATGGAGTCGCAGAAGAGCCCCGTGCCGTGGGCGAACGGCTCGGCGCGCTCAGCGACGGCGTCCTGCAGCCTCCGCCTGAAGCCGGCGATCTGGTCGATCACGCGCGCTCCACCCGCCGCACGGGCGTGCCTTGCCGTTCGGCTTCCCGGATGGCGTTTGCGACCGCGCCGGCGAAGTCGCGCCCGGCCGCTTCGACGAGCCTCCCGTCGAGGCGCATCCGGTGTGTCTCGTCGACTGGCCCTACCCCTCGACGGAGCACCGCGATCACGACGAGCAGCAGCACGTCGAGCACGCCGAACACGCCGAGCAGGCGGATGTAGCCGCCGTCGTCGATGCTGCCGAGGATGCCGCCGACACCGAGCGCCGCGAGGACGGCGGCGCTGAGCATCGAGCAGCCGACGAGCACCCCGATCGTGGGACTGTCCGTATCGCGGCGTCGAGCCTCGACGGTTGCGGCCTGCGCGGCCGCGAGGGCAAGCGTCCCAACCACGCCCCAGCCACGCCACACCCCGGACGCCGTTTCTGGATTCCAGGTGACGAGCAGCGTCAGCCCGAAGGCAGCGGCGGTCAGCGCGGCGCTCGAACGCCCGAGCCAGGAGCGGGGATTGCGTTCGAGGAGCATCCCGGCCGGCACAGCGAGGAGCCCGAAGAACGAGACCTCGGTCGACGTGAGCAGGATCTGCGCCGACGTGCGGTCGAGCGTGCCGGCGAGGAGCATGACGATCGCCACACCGGCCGTGAGGCAGAGTGCCGCGACGATCGCCTTGAGGAGAAGCCTGCGCCCCTTCACTCCCTCGCTAACTCTGCCAGGCGCCGCGTCAGCAGCCGCCGTTCCGGCTCGTCGTCGGCCAGTTCGAGCGCGCGCTCGAACGCGGTTCGCGCCTCGGCGTACCGTCCGACGCGCTCGAGCAGATCGCCGCGCGCGGAGTGGAAGTAGCGGTAGCCGTCGAGCGGCAGGTCGGCGAGCACCGCCAGCCCGGCCTCCGGCTCGCCGGCCTCGGCAAGCGCGACCGCGCGGTTCAGCTCGACGACGGGGGAGCCGGTCAGTCGTGCCAGCTCCCCGTACAGCGCGGCGATCTCGATCCGGTCGCGCGGGTCTTCCACCTGCAGCGCCGCGATGGCGGCCTGCAGCGCATACGGCCCGCGGCCGATCCCGATCGCACGGTCGAGCTCCGCGCGGCCGGTTGCGATCTGGTCGTGATCCCAGAGCGAGCGGTCCTGGTCGTCGAGCAGAACGATCTCCCCGTCCGCGTATCGGGCATCCCGGCGCGCGTCGTGCAGCAACATCAGGGCGAGCAGGCCCCGTGCCTCCGGCTCGTCGGGCATCAGCTCGCAGAGCGCACGCCCGAGGCGGATCGCCTCCGCCGCCAAGTCGCCGCGGCCGCCGTACCCCTCGTTGAAGATCAGGTAGACGACGGCGAGCACGGCCGCCAGCCTGTCCGGCAGGAGGTGGTCGGGCGGTACACGGAACGGGATGCCGGCCTGCTTGATCTTCCGCTTGGCGCGCACGAGCCGCTGCGCCATCGTGGGCTCAGGCGTGAGAAATGCGTCGGCGATCTCAGTCGTCGTCAGCCCCCCGAGCGTGCGCAGCGTCAGCGCGACCTGCGACTCGAGCGCGAGCGCCGGATGGCAGCAGGTGAAGATGAGCTCCAGGCGCTCATCCGGGAAGGTGCTCTCGTCGGTCATCTCCTCTTCCACTTCCGGCTCGGCGAGCAGGTGCGCCTTGGCCGCCAGCGTCCGCTCCCGGCGGATGCGGTCGACGGCCTTGTTGCGCGCCGTGGTGACAAGCCAGGCACCCGGATTGGCGGGAGTGCCGTCGCGAGGCCAGCGCTCGGCGGCGACGGCGAATGCTTCCTGCGCGGCTTCTTCGGCGCGGTCGAGGTCGCCGAGAAAGCCGGTGAGGGACGCAACGACACGTCCCCACTCCTGCCGGAAGATCTCCTCGGTCAGTGCTCCACCAGGGGTCTGACCTCGATCGACCCGTAGCGCGCGGCGGGGATGCGCGCGGCGAACGAGATCGCTTCGTCGAGGTTGTCGGCTTCGAGCAGATAGAGGCCGCCGAGCACTTCCTTCGTCTCCGCGAACGGACCGTCGGTCGTCAGCGTCTCGCCGTCCCGCACGCGGACCGTTGTCGCCGTTTCCGCCGCGGCGAGCTCGGCGCCGCCGAACACGCCCTGCGCCTCGGAGAGCGCGAAGTACTCCTTGTAGATCGCCGCCTGCTCCTCCTCGGTGCGGCTCTCCCACTCCCCCTCCGAGCTGTAGATCAACGCTGCGTACTTCATCTCGTCCTCCTTCGGAACGCCGTTGTCGTACCTACGACGAACGAGAGGTGTCGGAATCGACAAGCCGCCGCAGAAACGTCAGCGCGCCGGCCTTGTCCAGCATGTCGTTCAGGTTGCCGCACTTGGGGCTCTGGACGCAGGAGGGGCAGCCGGCGGAGCAGGGGCACCCGTCGATCATCTCCATCGTGTCGCGCACCCAGCCCTCGAACTGCTCGTAGCCGCGTTCCGTGATCCCGACGCCGCCCGGGTGACCGTCGTAGATGAACACCGTCGGCCGGCCTGTCTCCGGGTGCACGTTCGTCGAGAGCCCGCCGATGTCCCAGCGGTCGCACATGGCCCACAACGGCAGGATCGCGATCATCGCGTGCTCGGCCGCGTGCAGCGTGCCCAGCAGCCGCGGCATCTGCACGAGCTCCGCCAGCTGGTGCGGCTCGGGCAGATACCAGATCGCCTCCGTGGCGAAGGTCGAGGGCTCGAGCTCCAGCGGCACGAGCTCGATGCGCTCCTGCGAGCTGACGGTCTTGCGCTCGTAGCCGACGACCTGCTCGGTGACCTCGATCTCGCCGAAGTGGAGCTCCAGGCCGAGCCGCCAGGCGCTCCGCTTCGACTCGACGATCTGCGTCATCGTGTCCTTCTTCACCTGGGTGTACCAGTCGCCGCTGAACGGCTCGACGACCGCGACGAGCGCGGTCAGGTCGAGCTCGCGGACGAGGTACGACTCGCCGAGGTGGAGGTAGACCGCGCCCTCGTGCACCGTCGAGTAGGCACGCGAGCGCTCGACGAGGCCGAGCATCGTGCCCGTCGAGGCGTCGACGATCGTGAACGCATCGGCGTCGGTCGAGCGCAACGGCACCCGAGCCGCGGGGTGCTCACGTCCGGCCCAGACGATCCCTGCGGGCGTCTGCCGCAGCTCCGGATCGGCGACGGCGAGCTCGATCGCCTCCGGGCCGAGCACGTCGGCGTCGTCGGCCGTCAGCGGGGCCTCGTA
>JBKPRG010000154.1:0-25852 GCA_046765815.1 Actinomycetota bacterium | reverse complement strand
GGAGAAGCGTGCGCGAGGGCACGCCGACAGGTTACGCGCTCACGAGAGCCACGCCGTTGAGCCGACCGTCGCGCATCGCCAGTCGGCGCGGAGCACGCGACGCAAGGCCCGTGTCGTGGGTCGCGACGATCACGGTCGAGCCGTGTTTCTCGGCCAGCCCGGCGAGCAGGTCGATGATCTCGCTGCCCGTTGCCGTGTCGAGGTTGCCGGTCGGCTCGTCCGCGAGGACGACCCGGGGCTCCACGGAGAGCGCTCGTGCGATCGCCACCCGCTGCTGCTCTCCGCCCGAGAGCTCCTGGGGTAGATGATCCTGCCGCTCGGCGAGCCCCACCTCGCCAAGCAGCTCGAGTGCGCGCTCCCGGGAGCCGCCGACCGGCGCCAGCTTCGCCTCGACGTTCTCGAGAGCGGTGAGCGTCGGGATCAGGTTGAACTGCTGGAACACGAAGCCGAACGAGCGGAGCCGCAGCGCCGCGAGCTCGTGGTCGGGGAGCTCGCCGAGGTCGCGGCCCTCGAAGAGGACGCGGCCCGAGCTCGCCCGGTCGAGCGCACCGAGCAGCTGCAAGAGCGTCGTCTTGCCGGAACCGCTCGGCCCCTCGAGCGCGACGAACTCGCCGGCGCCGACCTCGAGGTCGATCCCGTCCAGCGCCCGCACGGTCGACTCGCCCCGCTGGAAGAACTTCGCCACCGCGCTCAGCTCATACAGGCTCTCCATCTCAGTCGACCTGCCTCAGGGCGTCCGCCGGGCGGAGGCGCGCGGCGCGCAAAGCGCCCGCTGTGCCGGCGACGAGCCCACCGAGGAGCGCGAGCCCGAAGCCGACGAGCAGGATCGAGACGCCGATCGGAGCGTCGAGCGAGACGCTGCTCGTTGCGGTCCGCGCAGTGCTTGCGATCCCGAAGATGTTGCCCCCACTCTGCGAGCTCGCCTGCAGCGTCGGCCCGAACGCGTCGACGGCCAGTGCCGCGAGCACGCCGAGACCGACGCCGAGCACGCCGCCGAGCAGGCCCTGGGCGAGCGACTCGCCCGCGACCTGGCGCACGACGAGGCGCTGCGTCCACCCGAGCGCCTTCAGCGTCCCGAGCTCGCGAACCCGTTTGCCGACCGACGAGAGCGCCAGCAGCGCCGCCAGCAGGAACGCCGCCGCGGCGGCGACGATCGAGAGCACGACGCCGAGATTCTTCGACAGGTTGGAGGCGTCGACAAGCGAGCCGCTGATCTGGTTCGCAACGTCCTTCGAGCTCGCGACCTGCGCCTGCGGCAGCGCGTTCTCGATCGCCTTCTGCACGCTCGCGACCGAGGAGCTGCTCGAGGCGCGAACCAGCACGACGTTCGCGAGACCGTTCACGCTCGCGAGCTTCTGCAGCTGCTTCAGCGGCAGGTAGACGTCGGCGCTTTGCCCGCCGAGCGGCGGGCTGACGAGCCCGACCACCGTGAACGACGTGCCGTTCAGATCGAGCTTCGAGCCGAGCTTCAGCCCGTGCTTCGCGGCGTACGCCCCGGAGACGAGCGCCTCATGGCCGCCCGCCGCCGCCAGGTAGCGGCCCTTCGTGACCTGCGCCTTCGTGACGACGCCCATCGTCGGGGTCGCTTGGTCGACGCCGCCGATCGTGTACGCGGTGGTCGTGATGTTCGTCTGCGGCGGGTCGAGCACCTGGCGGAGCGTCTGCTGCGGCGTCGTGAACCGCGTGCGGAACTTGCGCAGGCTCGCCGGCAGGCACTTCGCGAACGCGCCGCGGTCGGGCCGGCCGCCACCGAAGCCGCCGCCTCCCCCGCCTCCACCGAAGCCGTTGCCATTCTGCCTGCCCGACCCCGAGCCGGACGAGCCGTTCTGGGCGCGGAGCTTGTCGAAGCAGGCCTGCATCTTCTGGAACTGCGCAGCGGTCGGGCGCGGGAGGTTGCGCGTGATGTCAAAGGTCTGACCGCCTGTCTTCAGCTTGGCGACGATCTTCGGGACGATCCCCTCCTGGTGCTCGGCGAGGAGCGTCAGCCCCGTCGTCACCTGCGCGACGCCGTTGAGCGACGCGATCTGCCGGGCCGCGGTCTGCTGGAACGTGAGCTGTGTGCCGGGCAGGAAGAAGTCGTGCACGAAGTGCTGTCCCGGCTTGCCCAGCTTCGACAGGTCGGTGATCACAGACTGGTTCGCGCGGATCAGGTCACGGTTCCCGCCGCCGCCGGGCCCGCCAGGGCCGGCGAAGCCCGTGCTCTGGTCCTGACTCGGCGTCAGCGTCACGGTCAGGTCGGTGCCGATGCCCGCGAGCGGGTCGAGCGTCTTGTGCTGCGCGCGGTCGAGCCCGCTCGACACGCTCGAGATCGCGATCACCAGGGCGACGCCGAGTCCCAGCCCGAGCAGCGTGAGGATCGTGCGCGCGCGACGTCGGACAAGCTCGTTGCGCAGGTAGCGCACGTAGAACATGCGCAGAGAAAATCAGGGCGCCCTCAGAGTTCCCTAAGAGGACGCCCCGAATCGAGTCGTCGCTCAGCTAACCGACCGCCGGCGTCGTCTGCAGCTCGCCGAGGAAGCCCTGCGAGATGATCTTCTGCTTGACCGCCTCCTCGCCGATGTAGCACTCCCACTCGGTGCCGGCGGCGTTGAGCGACCGGCAGCCGCCGTTCACGTGCTGCGTCGAGTCGACGGTCTCGTAGACGGTGCCCTCGATCAGCCCCGCCTGCGCCGCGTCGGCGGGCGCGTGCGCGAGCACGCAGTGGTACTCCACGTCCTGCCTCACCGTCGTGCACGACGGCTCCGTGCCCGCGAGGATCAACGACCCTGCCGGCAGGCTCTTCGCCACGTCCTGGTTCGACAGGAAGTGCGCTGCCGCGATCGCGGCGCTGGGGATCACGATCGCGAGCACGGCCGCGATCGGCGCGAGCGATCGCGCGGGCCGGCGCCGGCGCCGCGCCTGCAGGTCGTGGCGCACGCTCGCCTCGAGCGCATCGCCAAGTGCCCTCAGTTCCGTCATCTCGTCGCCTCCATCTCTCGTGAAGTGATGCGCGCGCGCAGGTGCGCCAGTGCCCGCGTCACCCGGACCCGCGCGGCGCCCTCGCTCGTCCCGAGCTCGGCCGCGACCGCGACGTAGTCCAGGTCGTCGACGATTCGCAGCTCGAGCGCGCGCCGCAGTGGCTCCGGTAGCGCGGCGACCGCCTCGTCCAGGCCGTCGATCCACGTCTCGTCGGGCACTGCCGTCGACGGCTCGCGGTCGAGCCGCGCGAGCACGCCCAGGCGCTCCGCGGCGCCCACGTCCAGCCGGCGCCGGCGCACCGACTCGAGCAGGACGTGACGCGCGATCGCGTACAACCACGGCCCGGCGGAGCCACCGGCCCGGTCACGGAACCGCTCCCTAAGCGTCCAGGCACGGGCGAACGTCTCGGCCGTGAGGTCGACCGCGGCGTCCGCGTTCCGCGTCCTCGTCAGGTGGAAGCGATAGATGCCGTCGGCGTGACGGTCGTACAGCTCACGGAACGCATGCGGATCCTTCCGCGCGACCCGCAGTAGCGCGGCGTCCGATCTCTTCACGTGCGAATCATGCTGGGCAAGCGCAACCTCCTGCTCGGGATCTCACCGAGGAGATGACGCGTGCCGGTCGATTCGTTACAGGCGATCACCCCTGGTCGTGCTTGAGCACGGACTCTCGCCGCTGAGCTTCAGCCAGCGACATCCGGCCGCTGCACACCTGCGCGTTCAGCTCGTTCTCCTGGCGGTCGACCGCCGACGCCCGCGGATAGGGCTCGGGCCAAAGGTTGCGGGGGTCGGTCGGATGCCCGCCGAGCTCGAGGCTGATCAGGTGATCCTCCTGGTACCGCGAGGGAGGCCCGCGCAGCCGGTAGGCGAGGAGCCCCCTGCGCTTGAGGTCATTGGTGTACGAAACGGGCGGCCGGATCGTGCGCGTCCAGCCGCGCCGGCAGATCGTCGCCTCGATCGTCGACTGCGAGACGGCAGCGTTGAGGACCCCAGGCGTCAGCGTCCAGCTCGCGCGCAGGACGACGGAGCGGGTGCGCGGCACCGAGCAGCGCGGCAGCACAGCCAGCACGAGCGCCGCGAGCAGCGCGCAGAGCACCAGATCGGGGAACGACAACCGCATCTCTCCAGGCTACGAAGCGGTTGCGTGTGCGCAAGTGTCCGTTACACAAGAGTTGCGATGTTGGCGCGCTCTCGTGACAGTTCCGCGCCGACGAACGCCCACACGACGACTGCGATCCACGGCACGCCGATGACATCCGTCTGCAGCCCGACGAAGAGCAGCGCGACGAAGGCGGCAGCGAGCCAGGGCACGCGCCGCAGGCGGGCAAGCGCGGCGAGCGACCAGGCGACGAAGACCAGACCGCCGAGCAGGCCCGTCTCGACCGCGAACTCGGTGTAGGTCGATTCGCCGGCCTCGATCTTGACGTGGGTGCGTGCGGCGGTGACGCCCGAATTGCCGATGCCGAACCCCCACGGGTGATGCAGGACGGTCCGCGCGCCGTCACGCAGGCTGGCGAGGTGCTCGCTCGTCGAGGCCTCGTCGGCGGAGGTGGGGTCATGGCTGGCACCCGGGTGCTCGTGGGCGTTCCGCTCCTGCTCCGCGAGCTCCGTCGGTGTGAAATGCGTCCGCGGGCCGAGGTGGTCGTACGCCTTCACGAACGCGAGCCCGAGCACGGCGACGGCGACGGCGAGCCCGGCCGGAAAGATCGCCCGCCGAAGCAGCGCGAGCACGAGCAGGCCGAGCACGAGCGCGAGCAGCGCCGCGCGCGTGTGCGTCGCGAGCAGCGCAGCGAGGAGCAGCAGCGCGAGCGGAGCGCCGTAGCGGCGCCCCCGCAACGGTATGAAGAAGAGGGCGACGAGCAACAGGTACGCGGTCGCAAGGGGCGAGAGGAAGGTCGACGTGAGCCGGCGGAAGACGACGCCGCCACCCTCGTTGTAGACGAAGTTCTCCGGCAGCCCCGATAGCCCGTGGTACTCGAGGCCGAGCTGGTCGGAGAACCAGCCGGCCGAGAGTCGCCACCAGGAGAGCGGCACGAGGTACACGTCGAGCAGCCCGTAGGCGGCGACGCCCGCGGCGGTGACGAGTACCGTGCGGCACAGCCGTGACCGCTCGGCCGGCGAGAGGTCGAGCCCGCGTCCGAGGAAGTAGGCGAGCACCGGCAGGAGGTCGTGCCGCGTGCCGTAGATCACGCCCTTGTGGGTGGCACCGCCGCCCAGCGCCGACTGCGGGATGACCGCATAGAGGAGGACGAAGCCGGCGAAGGCGAGCGCCAGCCAATCGACGAGCGTGAGCGCGAAGGGTCTCCGCCGCACCCAGACGACGGCCACGGCGGCGACGAGGAGCATGTCCTTCCACGATGAAATCGCAGAGAGCGCCGCAGCGCGCACCCCGGCCCGGTAGAGCTGCGACATGACGAGGTTGTGCAGTGCGAGCCCGACGACCAGGACGTGCAGCGCCCACACCGGGCGGCGCATGTTCACGTTCACCGAGGCCCGACCGCGATCAGCGTCATGCCTCGGTTGACTACACGGACGCTGTAAGGAAAGAGCGAGGCAAGCTCCTTCGGCCCGAGCGGCTCGAGGACGTCGTCAAAGCCGCGCGCGCGCAGGACGCGATCGCGAGTCGCGCGCGGCAGCCAGTGCGCGAACGGGACGAGCGTGTGCACCTCGATCGGGAAGAAGCGATTCGGTGTCGTCACGAACACGCGCTCGGCGACGCGGCACAGCTCATGCACGAACCGGCGCTGCTCGTCGCGGCCTCCCGCCACGTGCTCGACGACCGCGTTCGAGAACCCGAGGTCGAACGCGCCATCGGCAAACGGCAGCTCGCGGCCGTCGGCGCGCACCGCCGTCACGCCCGGAAACGCGGCCGTGAACCGCTCGAGCGAGGTGTGCCCGACGGCAGTCACACGCTCGGGCCACGGATAGAGCGCCTCGAAGAAGTTGTCCGTCGAGCCGCCGCCGAAGGGCGCGTCGGTGACGCCGACGTCGATCACTGTCGTCTCGGGGCCCGGCGCGAGGAGGTCGAGGAAGAGCCGCAGCTTGCGTTCGCGGCTGCGCAGCGACACGCGCGACGCGACCCTCGTCAGCACCGGGTGACCGTACACCTAGACTCGGCGGGGATGATCCGCGCCGAGCTCCGCGCCCAGGGCCCGTATTCGCTGCGCGTCTCGGGCCGCCATGCGAGCGACGCGTGTCGCGTCGTCGTCAACGGCACGTTCAGGTCGACAATCCGCACCGAACACGGTCTCGAGCGCGCGGAGGCAGTGCAGCACGCCGACGGCACGATCGTCGTCCGCGCCGCGAGCGAGGAAGGGATCGACCAGGTGCGCTGGATTCTCGGGCTCGACGACGACCACTCGGAGTTTGTGATCGAGTTCGCCCGCGATCCATTGCTCGGCGAGACGCTGAAGCGAATCCGAGGGCTGCGGCCGATGCGCACGCAGACCGTGGCGCAGTCGCTCCTGCGCGCGGTCGCCGGCCAGCTGATCCAGGCGAAGCGGGCCCGCGAGATCGAGCGCGCCGTCGTCCGTGCCGCCGCGCCGTCGCTCGACGGCCTCCACGCGGCGCCGACGTGCGCCGAGCTCGGACGGTTCTCGCCGGCGGAGCTGGCGCGTTTCGGCCTGGGCGCACGACGCGCCGGCGCGCTCGTGCGCCTGTGCCGCGCGATCGAGCTGGAGCGACTGAAGAGGCTGCCCACCCACCAGGTCGTGGCGCGGCTCGAGCGCGAGCGCGGCCTCGGCCCGTGGTCGGTCGGCATCGTCTGCCTCGAAGGGCTCGGCCGTTTCGAGCGGGGCCTCGCCCGCGACCTCGGCCTGATCAAGCTCGCCTCGGCCCTCGCGGGACGCTGGGTCGAGGCGGAGGAGTCGGACGCGCTGCTCGCGCCGTACGGCGAGTGGGCCGGCCTCGCGAGCGTCTACCTGCTCGCCGGGTACGCGCAGGGCCTGATCCCGATGGGAACCACGCTTGCAGCCTGAGCTGCACGTGTCCAAGGAACCGGAACGTGCGGTCGCACGGCTACTCGCCGACCAGGCGGCACGCGGCGGCTCGATCGTGCTCACCGGCGGGTCGACGCCCGGCAAGGCTTACGAGCTCGCCGCGGAGTACCAGCCGGACTGGGGGCTCGTCCGCCTCTGGTGGGGCGACGAGCGCTGCGTGCCGCCCGACGACGAGCGATCGAACTACCGGCTCGCGGCCGAGACGTTGCTCGCCCACCTCGAGACGCCGCCCGCCGAGACGCACCGGATTCGAGGCGAGCTCCCGCCCGCGGAGGCGGCTGCCGAGCTCGATGCCGAGCTCGAGGGCGTCGACATCGACCTGCTCCTCCTCGGGCTCGGGCCGGACGGGCACGTCGCCTCGCTCTTCCCCGGCTCGCCCCAGCTCCACGTCACCGACCGGCGCGCGACGAGCGGCCCGGCCGGCCTGGAGCCGTGGGTCGAGCGAGTGACGATGACGCTGCCGACGATCCAGGCCGCTCAGCACATTGTGTTTCTCGTCACAAGCGAGGGGAAAGCGGACGCAGCTGAGGCTGCATTCGCAGGCCCGGTCACGGAGGATGTGCCTGCGAGCCTCATGCGCCTGTCCTCGAACCCAGTCCTGGTCTTCCTCGACGAGGCCGCAGGGGGCAAACTGTCACCGTCATGAGCAACCCTGAGCGCGAACACCAGCCCCGCGAAGTCCTCGAGATCGACCGGCCGGAGCAGCTGAAGGCGCTTGGGCACCCGCTCCGACTGAAGGTGCTGCAAGTACTCGGCGAGGCGTCGAAGCCGTTGACCAACCGCGAGCTCGCGCAGCGCCTCAACGTCGACCCCGGCCATCTGCACTTCCACGTGCGGATGCTCAACCGCGCGGGCCTGATCGAGCTTGCCCAGGCCGCCGGCCGCGAGAAACCGTATCGCCCGGTCGCCAAGCATCTCAAGGTCGGACCGGACATCCGCGCCACCGGCGCGGCGAGCGAGTTGCAGGCGGCGCAGCTGCGCGAGCTGCAGCGCGGCTTCGAGCTGCACGCGGCGAACGGCGAGTTCCGGACGGCGCAGGTGCACGCGAAGGTCGAGATCGAGACGCTGCGCGGCCTGCTCAACGACCTGCTCGACCGGATCAACGACCTCGAGGACGACGCGCAGCCGCTGCAGTCGATCACGATCGCGTTCCATCCCGCCTTCGAGCAAGCGGAGACCGACTAACCCTCCTAGCCCGGCAGCGTCGGCGAGTCCGGCAGCTCGTGCGCGATCCCGCGCCGGGCGGCGAGCCGATCGAGCACGAGCGCTGTGTCGGCGACCGGCACGTCCTCGAGGTACTCGCTGCGAGTCTCGAACGAGGTGACGACCGAGTCGACGGCCTCGGCGAAGGCAACGGGATCGTGGGCCGCGACGAACGCGAGCGAGTCGCCGACATCGCGGGGGAAGTCGTCGCGACCACGGAGCGACTCGGAGACATGACGAGCCTCGGGCCAGCGCTCGAGGACGAGTAGGGCGAGCGTTGCGGCGTAGCGGCCAATCGGCGATGGCGCCTTCGCGCTGTCGAGCTCGAGTGCCCAATGGGCGAACTGCACTGCCGCTTCGTCGTCGTCAGCGAGCAGCGACGCCTTGATCGCTCCGACCGGACGCCCCCATGCGTCGCGCGGCGCACCGGCATCCCAGCTCGCACGCCAGCGTTCCGCAGCTCGCCTCAGCCACTCCGGCGCCGCGGGATCGCCTGCCATCAGTAGCGCCAACCCCGCCGCGTAGGCCGCGTTGCCGCGCCGAACCATTGCGCGCTCGTCCTCCTCGCCGTACGCCGCCTCGTACCGCGACTGCTTTTCCTCGGCCAGGGAAATCCAGTTCACCTCGCTACGTTGTAATCGATAGAGAGACATGACTACTCGCTTCCACGGACTCGCCTTCATTTCCGACCCCGGCCGCGTGTTCACGCCGCGCCCTGCCACAGAGGCGCTCGTCGATGCCGCGCTCGAGCGCATCGGCGACAGCCCGGCGCGGGTGGCGGACATCGGCACCGGCTCGGGCGCAATCGCGATCACACTCGCGCTGCGCGCGCCGCTGGTCGAGGTCTGGGCGAGCGACACGTGCGGGCGCGCACTCGCGCTCGCGACGCAGAACGCCGAACGGCTCGGCGCGCAGGTGCACGTCGTAAAAGGAGACCTGCTCGAGGGGCTGCCGCGCGATCTCGACCTGATCGTCGCGAACCTCCCTTACCTCGAGCCGGGCACTGCCGGCTACGACGACGAGCCGGCGGCCGCCGTCTTCTCGACGGGCGACGGCCTCGACCACTACCGCCGGCTGTTTGCCGGGGCGGCCGACCACCTCGTGGACGACGGCGGCGTGATCATCCAGTTCCACGGCGACGTGCTCGAGGCCGAGCGCAACGAGCTGCCGTGGCTCCGCGCGCGGCTCGAGTCACTGGTCGCCGCGGCGGCCTAGCAACGCGACCACCCGAACCTGCTCCTCGTACGTCGGAGCAAGCCGGGCGCGCAGCGCGCGCTCGAACTCTTCGCGGCGCTCACCGAGCCGGTCGGGCGACGCGAACGACGTCGAGAACGCCCACCCGACGAGGTCGTCCTGTGTCCACGTCCTCACGATGTCGACCGAGAGGTCGACGACGTCGGAGAACGGCGAGGCGGCGAGCGCGTCGTCGTAGCGGACGCGCCAAGCAGGAGCATGCGGGCGCTCGCCGGCGATCTCCTGCGCGACGTCGAGGACGATGCTGTGCGCCTCGCTGTCGGCGATGCGGTCGCCGAGCAATGCGACCTGACGCGTGAGCGGCGCGAGCCGGGTCAGGTACTCCGGCCCTCCCAGCCAATGCAGCGCGCGGCCGATCGTCACCAGGTCGAACGAGCCCCAGCTCTCGTCGATGTCGTCGCCGTGCGCCTGGACGGCCGTCACGTTGCCGGGCGCGACGATGCGAAGCATTGCCAGCATCTCCGGCTCGGCGTCCACGGCGACGACCTCCCCGGCACGTGACGCGATCGGGATCGCGATCAGCCCGGTCCCGCAGGCGACGTCCAGGACGCGGCTTTCCCGCCCCAGCCCTGCGGCCGCCGCGAGCCGGTCGATTTGCTCCGGCGGATAGCCGGGCCGGAACTGCGCGTAGTACCAGGCCGTGCTGTGGAAGACACTCACGACGGCAGGTGTACTAGATTCGCCGCCATGGCCCGGGACGACTGGCGGCTGCGCATCAAGCTCACGGAGCCCGAGCGGAAGGGGTTGCTCGGGCGCCTCCGCTTTCTCGAGTCGGATGCGCGCGAGCTCGCGCACGAGCTGAAGCAGCGACGCCTTGCGGTCACCGAGCACGACGACGTGGTGTTCGTCTATGCCAGCTCGTCGCTCGAGCTGGAGCAGGCGCAGGCGGTGATCGAGCAGGAGCTGGACGAGCTCGGTGCGCAGCCGACCTCGATGGTCGTCGAGCACTGGCTGGCAACGGAGGAACGCTGGGACGACGACCCGCCGGGCGACTCGGTTGATGCCGAGGTCCTGGCCGAGGGCTACGCGCCCTGGGAGGTGCGGATCCCGGCGGCGAACCGCGACGAGGCACGGCGGCTCGCCCGGGAGCTGGAGCAGGAGGGGTACGGCGTCGTGCGCCGCTTCCGCTACGTGATCGCGGGCTGCGCCTCCCGCGAAGAGGCGGAGGAGCTGGCCCGGCGCCTGCACGGCCAGGTCGAGGCGGGTGGCGAGCTGGTGTGGGAGACGATGCCCGGCAACCCGTTCGCCGTCTTCGGCGGGATCGGCGATTCGGGCGGTCCGATCTAAGAGGCTTGCAGCGACGCTGACGGCGTAGGAGACTCGCCCGGATACCGAACCCAGAAGGGGGCGAGGAATGAGCACCACAGCGGAGCTCGGAACCGACTTCCGTGGCGAGCTGATCGGCAGTGACGACGCGGGGTATGACGAGACACGCGCGCTGTTCAACGCGATGATCGACAGACGGCCCGCGTTGATCGCGCGCTGCACGTCGGCGCAGGACGTCGCACGCGTGATCGCCTACGCACGCCAGCACGACCTGCCACTGGCGGCGAGAGGCGGCGGCCACAACGGCGCCGGCCTCGGCAGCGTCGACGGGGGCGTGGTGGCCGACCTCAGGCCGATGAACACTGTCACGGTCGACGAGGGCAGCCGGACAGTGGCCATCGGAGGTGGTGCCACGTGGGGCGAGGTCGACGCCGCGACGTATCCACACGGGCTGGCAGTGCCGGCCGGGATCATCTCCACGACCGGCGTCGGCGGCCTGACGCTCGGCGGCGGGTCCGGCCACCTGACGCGAGCCCACGGGCTGACGATCGACAACCTCCTCGCGGCCGAGGTCGTGCTGGCGGACGGCCAGATCGTCAACGCGAGCGCGGACGAAAACGAGGAGCTCTTCTGGGCGATCCGCGGCGGCGGCGGCAACTTCGGAGTCGTGACCAAGTTCGTGTTCCGGGCGCACCCGGTCTCGGACATCGTCGGCGGCCCGACGTTCTGGCCGATCGAGAACACCCCCGAGCTGCTCGCTGCCTACCGCGAGTTCCTTCCGGAGCTGCCGCGACATGCGACCGGGTTCTTCAACTTCCACACAATCCCGCCGGGGCCGCCGTTCCCGGAGGAGATTCACCTGCGCAAGGCATGCGGAATCGTCTGGTGCATCAACGCGCCGGACGACGAAGCCGAGCGGCTGATGGAGCCGATGCTCAAGCTCGCCGATCCGCTGCTGCACGGCGTGCAGCGCATGCCGCTGCCCGCGCTCAACAGCGCGTTCGACGAGCTGTACGGCCCCGGCGACCAGTGGTACTGGCGCGCCGACTTCGTCCGGGAGATCCCGGACGAGGCGATCGCGCAGAACCAGGCCTGGAACGAACGGCCGCCGTCCTGGAAGTCGGGCTCTCACATCTACCCGATCGACGGCGCGGCGCACGACGTGGCCGCGGACGAGACTCCGTGGGCGTTCCGCGACGCCACGTGGTCGCAGGTGATCGTCGGCGTCGACCCAGACCCGGCGTCGGCCGACTCCCTGCGCGACTGGGCCGTCGGCTACTGGGACTCCCTCCACCCGTACTCGGCGGGCGGGGGGTACGTGAACTTCATGATGGAGGAGGGACAGGAGCGCGTACAGGCGACCTACGGGGCGAACTATGCCCGGCTCGCCCGGGCGAAGGCGACCTTCGACCCGGACAACGTCTTCCGCGTCAACCAGAACATCAGGCCCGCTGGCTAGCCGACCGTCTTGGGGGAGGCGCCGAGCTGGCGCCTCCCCCGCGCGGACCGCCGTCCGATCGGCTATCGTGCAGGTGCGCTCCGCGATCGACGATTCACCGCGAGCGCGACCCTTTGAGGAGGCGGCACGGCAGGGTTGCCGCACGCATTGTCCGAAACGATTCCGCAATCTCCGACTGAGACGGAGGACGCATCGGCCATCCGGGCCGACGCCCTTCGCGCAGAGGCATGGGCCGGCGAGCCGTTCCTCCACCCCGACGAGGATCCAGCCGTCGTGCTGGCTCCTGGGACGGCGCGCAAGCGGGCACTCGAGGATGCGCTGGCGGAGATGGACGCCGGCCGCAAGGAGCCATCGCCCGAGTGGAAGGTGCGCTACGCGCTGCTGCTCGGCCTCGAGCGGATTCTCACCGAGCGGCCGCCCCGCCTGGCCTCGGGCACGGAGCTCCGCCGCCATCAGGTGGACGCGCTCGCCGGGATGCTGACCGAGCTGATCGCGGCGAACCAGAAGGCCGCGAACGGCAACGGGAACGGCAACGGCGACGAGGCGCCGCCCGAGGAGGACGACGAGCCCGAGGACGAGCTCGAGCTCGGACCGGACTCGGACGAGGAGCTTCCGGAGCCGCTCCCGGTCTCGCAGGATCCCGGCGCAGTCCGCCGCTACCGGTTCCGGCACCCGACTGCCTCAGGCAAGACGATCGCCGCCGCGGGCTTCGTGGAGGCGGCCCGCACCGAGGGCGTGCTGATCCTCACCCACCGCCGCCTGCTCGTCGACCAGTTCCGGCGCGAGCTGACCGACCACGGTTACGGCACGCGCCTGCACGAGGCGGTGCTCGAAGGGCACACCGCGAAACGCCCGTCGAACCCGATCACGATCCAGACCTACGCGTGGTTCGCGCGTCATGTCACCGAGGTCGCGCGCGACGCGTACCAGCTCGTGATCTGCGACGAAGCGCACACCGCACTCGGCGAGAAGACCTCGACCGCGATCCGCTCGCTGTCGGAGCCGATCTACGTCGGCATGACCGCGACCGAGGAGCTGATCGCGAAGCAGGTCTCGGACGTCTTCCCCGCCTCGGTCGACGACCTGCCGCTCGCGGATGCAGCTCGACGCGGCCTGATCGCGCCGCTCCGCAACCTGCGCGTCCCGCCGGTCGCGGCGATCAACCAGGTGCCGATCGTCGGCGGCGACTTCGAAGAGCGCGCCCTGGCCCAGGCCCTCGACCACGAGGCGCTGAACATGGCCGCCGCGACGCTCTACCGGGAGCGCTTCGGCGACACGCCGGGCATCGTCTACGCCGCCGGCGTCGACCACGCGTACAACCTCGCCACAGCCTTCCGCGCCGCCGGCATCAAGGCCGAGGCGGTCTCGGGGCGCACGCCGCCCGTGAAGCTGGCCGAGATCCTGGCTGCGTACGAGCGCGCCGAGATCGACGTCCTCATCAACGCGATGCTGCTCGCCGAGGGCTGGAACTCGCCGCGCGCGACCGTCGTCATGCACCTCGCGCCGACGGCGTCGAAGCGCGTCTACCAGCAGCGCATCGGCCGCATCATGCGCATCCACCCGCGCAAAGAAGCCGGCATCGTCGTCGACTTCACCCCGAAGGCGGCCACGCACAACGAGCGCGTGGTGTCACTGCACTCGCTGCTCGACGCTGACTTCTACCGCGAGGGCGCGCGCGTCACGCCGGCGCCGCGGCGGCGGATGCAGCGGCGAGCCCGGCGGAAGCTGACCCCGGCGTCGTGGCTCGTGCCGGTCACGCCGGACGTCCTGCGGCGCCGCGTGGTGATCGGGCGCGAGTGGCAGCGCATCGACCCGAAGTTCCTCGACGAGGACGAGCAGGAGTTCTGGGGCGAGATCGCCGGCCGCCAGCTCCGCTTCGACGAGCGCGCGGCGTTCGTCGAGAAGCTGACCGCGCGCGGCGCGTCGAGGCGCGCGATGGAGAAGTTCCTTTCCACGTGCGCGGCGCAGAACCCAAACCGGCGCCTGCGCCTGATTGCACTCGCCGACCGCGTCTCGATGCGCGTCGAGCGCGCCGATTTCGACGATCTCGTCACCCTCGTCACGCAGGCGCCGCCGTGGGAGAAGGACCGCGCGGCCGGCGTGCGGACCCTGCTGCGCGCGATCGCCGAGGGCAAACCGGACGCGCCCGAGCAGATCCTCGCGCGCTGGACATGGCGGCTCTCGCGCGCCGTGCGCAAGCAGCTCGACCGGAAGGCGTCGCAGGAGTATCCGGACGCGAAGCGGCTGCTCGGCGCGCTCGCCAACTCGCGCGGGCACCGGCACGAGGAGAACGCGGCGAAGCTCGTCAACGCGGCGCTCGAGATGCCGAAGGAGGTCGGCGCGGCACTGCTCGCGTCGGCCGAGGGCTACACGCCGCGTGCGACGCAGCTCCTCGAGGCGGCGCGCGAGCGGCTCGGTGAGATCCAGCAGGTCGCCGGCTGGATCGCCGAGAACCTGCCACAACCGAAGACGGGACCGACCCGAGCGCGCAAGCGGCGGCGGCGCAAGAAGAAGGCCGTGGCCGAGGCGCAGGCGCAGGCACAGCCGGCCGCAGCCGAGACGGCACAGCCCGAGGCGACGCCGGAGGGCGAGGAGAAGCCGCCCGCGAAGAAGCGCCGCCGGCGCCGGCGCAAGCCGGCCGAGGGCGAGCAGCAGCAGGAACAGCAGGAAGAGCAGCCGGAGCCCCCGGCGGCCGCACAAGACGCCGCCTAGTTGTAATCCCTCCGTAACGTCTCCAGGGCACACTGGTCGGTAGCCCCGGTGTCCCAGCTGATCGTCATCGGCCTCCTCGCAGGCATCGTCACGGCGATCTCGCCCTGCGTCCTGCCGGTGCTGCCGATCCTGCTCGCGGGCGGTGCGGCAGGCCGCAAGCCGCTGCGGATCATCGGCGGCCTGGTGGCCAGCTTCAGCGTCTTCACGCTGTTCGCGTCGTGGCTGCTCGACCAGCTGGGCCTGCCGCAGGACTTCCTGCGCAACCTGGCGATCGCACTCCTGTTCGTGATGGCGGCGGTCCTGCTCGTGCCGCAGATCTCGCTGCTCGTGGAGCGCAGCCTCGCGTTCTTCTCGCGTCTGCGGCCGGCGAACGCCGGCGGCGGATTCTTCCTCGGCGTCACGCTCGGGCTCGTGTTCGTCCCCTGCGCCGGGCCGTTCCTCGCCGCGATCACGACCGCGGCGGCACGCGAGAACTTCGGGTTGCGCACGATTGTCGCGACGGTGGCGTACGGGCTCGGCGCCGCGATCCCGATGCTCGCGATCGCGTACGGCGGGCGCGAAGTTGCCGGTCGAATCCGGCAACGTGCGGAGGTCGTCCGCGGTGTTGCGGGCGTCGCGATCGCGCTCGTCGCGATCGGGCTCGTCTTCCACGTCGACGACAACCTCGCGAAGCTGACGCCCTCGTACACGACGTTCCTGCAGGACAAGCTCGAGCGCGGCTCGTCGGTGACTCGCGAGCTCGCCAAGGTGCGCGGTGGTCGCGCGCAGCTCGCGGTCGTGGACAAGCGCAGCGGTGGGCTGCCCGACTACGGCGTCGCGCCGCCGTTGCGTGCCGACGGCGTCTGGATCAACACCAAGCCGTTCACGCTCGAGCAGCAGCGCGGGAAGGTGGTGCTGATCGACTTCTGGACGTACTCGTGCATCAACTGCCTGCGCACGCTGCCGCACCTCGAGTCGTGGTACGCGCGCTACCACCGCCAGGGTCTGGTGATCGTCGGCGTGCACACGCCCGAGTTCGCGTTCGAGCACGTCTCCTCGAACGTGCGGGCCGCGGTGAAGCGGCTCGGGATCAAGTACCCGGTCGTACAGGACAACCGCTACAAGACGTGGGACAACTACGCGAATCAGTACTGGCCGGCCGAGTACCTGATCGACACGACCGGCCACGTGCGGCACACACACTTCGGCGAGGGCGAGTACGACCAGACGGAGACGCTGATCCGCCGACTCCTTGGCGCATCGGGTGCGCGGTCGGCGGCGAAGCCGGACACGACGCCGACGGGGCTGCTGACGCCGGAGACGTACCTCGGCTACTCGCGCCTCGAGAACTACGTCGGGACGGCGATCTCACCGGACGCCGACGCGACCTACAAGCTGCCCTCCGACCTGCCGCAGAACACGCTGGCGTACGGCGGCCGCTGGCGCGTGGGCGGGGAGCGGATCGTCGCGCTGCAGAACGCATCCCTGCGGCTGCACTTCCACGCGAAGAACGTCTACATCGTGCTCGGCGGCCACGGCACCGTGCGCGCGCTCGTCGACGGTGAGCCGATACGCACGCTGAACGTCGACGCGCAGCGCCTCTACACCGTGCGTGCATCGAACCGCACGGCGGACGCGACGCTCGAGCTCCGGTTCTCACCGGGCACCGAGGCGTACTCCTTCACGTTCGGCTGAGATCAGTCGACGAGCTTAGCGCCGTGGTTCGCTCGCTCCGTAGCAACTGAAACGTGTTCGAGATCTTTGAGTTACGGCTCAGCGTCTGCGTCTCATCTTGTAGAAAGAGGCCCGAGTGGCAGTCGAATCGAGTGACCTGGGCAAGCTGAGCGACGGATTCGCAGGCGAGATCGTGCGCCCCGACGACCCGGGCTACGACGCGGCGCGCGCCGTCTGGAACAGCATGATCGACCGTCGGCCGGCGCTGGTCGTGCGACCGGTGGACACCGACGACGTCGTAGCCGCCCTTCGGTTCGCCCGTGAGCAGGAACTGGTCATTGCCGTTCGGTGCGGCGGCCACAGCATTCCCGGCTTCTCGACCTGCGACGACGGCATCGTGATCGACCTGTCGCGGATGCGCGGCGCCGACGTCGATCCCGAGCGGCGCACGGCTCGCGTGCGCGGCGGCTCGCTACTCGCCGAGCTCGACGATGCCGCGCAGGCGCACGGGCTCGTCTGCCCGGTCGGTGTCGTCTCCCACACGGGTGTCGCCGGCCTCACGCTCGGCGGCGGGATGGGCCGACTGCAGCGCAAGTTCGGTCTGACGCTCGACAACCTGCTCGCAGTTGAGCTCGTGACCGCAGACGGCCGAGTCGTGCGGGCAAGCGAGGACGAGAACCCCGAGCTCTTCTGGGGCCTCCGCGGGGCGGGTGCGAACTACGGGATCGTGACCTCGTTCGAGTTCCGCCTGCATCCCCTCGAGGGGGTGGTCACGCACGGCACCGTCACCCATCCGATCGAACGGGCCGACGACCTGGCCGAGCGATATCGCGAACTCGCCGAGAACGCGCCCGACGAACTGTGGGCGTCGTTCGGCATGGGCGTCGGCGCGGATGGTGGCGAGCCGGTCGCCACGGTGTCGGTGCTCCACAGCGGGACAGCGACTGAAGCGGAGCGAGATCTCGCCCGACTCCGTGCACTCGGAAAACCGCTCGAGGACACCATCGAGCCGAAGCAGTACCTGGCCTCGCAGCGCATGCTCGACGCGCCGATGGAGTGGGGGCAGCGCTTCTCGATGAAGAGCTCGTTCCTCGCCTCGCTCCCTGACGCGCTGGTGCGCGACTGGGCCGACCAGGTCTCTGCGGTGCCCGCCGGAGCCGAGGGTGGCTTTTCGGTCTGGGCCTGGGGTCGCGCGATCGCGACCGTGCCCGAGGACGACACCGCTTTCACCGGTCGTGACGCCGCCTTCTGGGCAGCCGCCGAGATCGTGTGGCAGGACGGCGCGCTCGACGATGCCTGCCGTTCCTGGGCACGGGCCGCCGCGGACACGGCGGCGCCGCATTCATCAGTCGGACGCTATGTCAACGACGTCGTCGAGGTCGGACGTGATGTCGCGCGCACGATCTACGGCGATGCGAAGTACGAGCGGCTCGTGGCGCTCAAGCGCGCCTGGGATCCCGACAACGTCTTCCGGCTCAACCAGAACATCAAGCCGTAGGTGGCGCACTACCTGTTCAACATCGCAAAGGGCGAGTCAGCGCTGCGTGAACAAGCTCGTGCGCTCATGCGGCTCAGGATATGGGGCGTCGACGCCGACGAGCAACACCGCAACGCGCTTGCCCCCGGCGACCTCGTCCTCATCTATCTCGGCGCGCCCGACCTGGAGTTCGTCGGCCACGCCGAGCTTGGCTCCGCATCCCATGATTGGACATCGTCCGAGGCGGGGGCGTACCCGGGCGACTCTCCGGGCGGGGTGTTGCTGACTCAGGTCGAGGAGTGGGACCCGCCCGTGCCGATGAGTGCGGTGCTGGCGCGAATTGGCCCGTCGGAGACTGCCACGGCCGAGTTCGAGGCCGGCGTCGTTCGGATCACCGCCGGCGAGTACGAGGCCGCGGTCGCCGTGGCTGCGGAACGCGGGGCTTCACGGAGCGCGCCGCCAGACGTGCCAAGGCGCGCGTCATGACGAGCTCGTTCCGGCCGCGCCGGGTGAGGCGGTACTGGCCATGCTGACGCCTCACCAACCCCGCGGCTTCGAGCCGACGAAGGACGACGAAAAGCGAGTCGTCGCGCGCGCGACGCGCGACCGCCGTCGGATGCGGGTAACGACTGACCAGAGCGAGCACACCGGCTTCCGACATACCGCAGGCTCTACCCAGCTTCACGTCCGGCTGAGCCGCACGAAGCGTCCGTAGACGACGCCGCCCAGCAGGATTCCGATTGCGAGGGCCGGCGAGTCGTAAATGCGCGTGTCAGGGTCCAGCCCGGGAGCCAGCAACGCTCCCGCGCCCGACAACGGGCCAAGCGCAACCGCAACCCGCCGCCGTGCCACCCGCCAAACCAGCACGAGGTACGCAATGAGCGACGGCGCCAGGAAGGGCGAGTAGACGAGCAGGAAGAACGGCAGGTAGAGCAGGAAGAGCGGCGCGTAGAGCAGGTCTGCCGGTGTGCGATCGGCGACGGCGGCCCAGCACGACGTGTACGCAGTGCCGAACAGGATCCAGGCGAGCCCGAACCGAACGACGTTGTGCAGAAACCAGCCGGGAACTCGCGCACCGAGTTCGCGCAGCGAACCAGGTTCGGGCGGTCGGTTACTGGTCGCGCGCGACGTCGTCGTCGTTGTTGCCGTTCTCGCGCTCGCGCAGGAAGCGCGTCAGCTCGGCGGCGATCGACTCGCCCGACGGAATGTCCGCCTCGGCGGCGATCTCGTCGACGCGCTGCTCGAGCTGCTCGACGTACGCGGACGTCTCTGCGTCCGCCGCGACCGCCTCGCTCACCTGCTGCGCGTACGCATCGGCTGCCTCGTCAAGCTCGGTGGTGTCGACGTCCGCATGCAGCAGCTCGGCGAGCCGGTCGACGAGCGCCTTCGCCGCGCGCGGCGAAGGGGTCAGCGACACGTAGTGCGGGACGGCGGCCCACAGGCTGGCCGACTTGAGCCCGGCTTGTCCGCACGCGTCGTGCAGCACGCCGACGATTCCCGTCGGCCCCTCGTACCGCGACGCCTGCAGCCCGAGCTGGTTGATCAGGTCGGGATCCGTCGCGCTCCCCGTCACCGGCGCGGGCCGCGTATGCGGGACATCGGCGAGTAAAGAGCCGAGCGTGATCACCAGCTCGACGCCGAAGGACGACGCGAGCGTTGTCACGTGCTCGCAGAACGTTCGCCAGCGCAGGTTCGGTTCGACGCCGAGCAGGATGATCGCGTCGCGTCCACCCCCGGGCAGTGGTGCGTGCAGGAACGTGTTCTCGGGCCAGTCGATGCGGCGTGTGACACCGTCGACGAGCGAGACCATCGGCCGCGTCGCCTGGAAGTCGTAGAAGTCCTCGGACTCGATCTCCGCAAAGCGCTCGGCCGCCCACGCCTGCGCGAGGTACGCGCCGGCCAGCGACGCGCCCTGGCCGCCGTCGTTCCAGCCGCGGAAGGCAGCGATCAGCACGGGCCGCTCCAGCTGCGGCCGCTCGTCGATCCGAAGCTCGTCCGTCATCGACTCATCCTAGATGGTTGGCCGCTGCGCCAAAGACGCACGACGAAGGCGGTGAACGCGGCCCAGACCGTCGCCGCCACCGTGACGTGCCCGAGCACCAGCCACCAGCGCAGGCCGGTGCGGTACTGCACCTCGCCGATCGTCATCTGCAGCGCGAGCAGGCCGAGTACGATCAGCGCCCAGCGCAGGTGGGCGCTGCGTTTGCGGTAGAGCCACACGAGGAGCGCCGCGAACGACAGGCCGAAGACGGCGGTCGCGCGCACGTGCCAGTACACGGCAGGCTCGAACGCCCAGACCCGGTGGACGATCGTCTTCCCGCTGCTGCCGGGGTGCGGGCCTGACGCGGTCGCGAGCGTGCCGCTGACGATCAGCACGCCGGCCGCCAGCCAGACGAGCAGCCCGCCGGCCCGCACCCAGTCGGGGAGGCGCTCCGGCACGCGGCGCGACACCTCGACCGCAAGACCGATGCCGAGCCCGAGCACCACGACCGAGAGCAGGAAGTGCGAGAGCACGAGCCAGGGATTGAGGTGGTAGTGGATCGTGATCGCGCCGAGCGGCGCCTGCAGGAGCGTGCCGACGAAGGTCACGAGCGCAAGCAGGCGCAACCGCGGCGAGAGTCGCGCGCGTACCGCAGCCACGAGCGTCGCGAGTGTCGCGAGGATGGTGAAGAACGCGACGACGCGATTCCCGAACTCGATGTACGAGTGGAAGCTGCGCGGCTCGAAGTGGTGCGGCTCGCACCCCGGCCAGTGCTCGCAGCCGAGACCCGAGCCGGTCAACCTCACCGTGGCTCCGGTGCCGACGACCAGCACGAGCATCGCGGCGCTCGTCCAGGCGAATTTGCGGAAGGTCTCGAGCGAGAGCGGCGTCGCGCGCAGGCGCGCGAGCGGCTGCGCGGTCGTCTCCACGCGCGCACTGTAGCCCTAGTCCAGAGAGACTCCGCCGCCGTCGACGACGGCGCCGACCCTCGCCAGGAAGAGCCCCGCCCGAGCGAACTCCGCCTCCAGTGCCATCCCCCTGTCGCGCGGGAGCGAGATCAGCAGGCCGCCCGCGGTCTGCGGGTCGTACGCGAGCTCGACGAGCTCCGGTGCGACGTCGCCGACCTCGACGACGGCGTAGGCGCGGTTGTTGCGGGTGCCGGCCGTCGAGACCCCCGCTCGGGCCGCGTCGAGCGCGCCCGCCAGCGCCGGAAGCCCGCTGCTCTCGAGCTCGATCCGAACGCCACTCCGGACCGCCATCTCATGCGCATGGCCGAGCAGCCCGAAGCCGGTGACGTCGGTCACCGCATTCGGATTGAACGAACGGAGGAGATCCGCGGCGTCGCGGTTCAGCGTGCGCATCCAGCGAACGGCCTCGTCGAGCCCGGGCAGGCCGCGCTTGGCGCCGCCGAGCACGAGCGCGGTGCCGAGCGGCTTCGTCAGGAACAACGCATCGCCGGGCTGCGCACCGGCCTTCGGCCAGAGGCCCGACGGTGAGACGGTGCCGACGACCGCGAGGCCGTACTTCGGCTCCGCGTCGCGGATCGTGTGCCCTCCGGCCAGCAGCGCGCCGGCGGCGCGCACCTGCGCCTCGGCGCCGTCGAAGATCGCGCGCACGACGTCGGTCGACAGCTCCTCGGGCAGCGCCGCGACGGAAAGCGCGAGCAGCGGCGTGCCGCCCATCGCGAACACATCGTTGAGCGCATTCGTCGCGGCGATCGCGCCGAAGTCGCCCGGGTCATCGACGATCGGCGGGAAGAAGTCGATCGTGAAGACGAGCGCCCGCTCGTCGTCGAGCTTGTAGACCGCGGCGTCGTCCGCGGGGTCGAGGCCGACGAGCAGGTTCTCCGCTTCCGCCGGGACGAAGCCTCGCAACAGCTCCTCCAAGCGCGCGGCCGAGTACTTCGCCGCACACCCGCCCGCCGTCACGAGCTCCGTCAGCTTCACCACAACAGCAGCCTAAAGAGCAACGGCGACCCGCGGCCGCCGTCACCCTTGGGAGAGGAGTTGCGTCTCTCCCTTCGCCGCGCGCACGTCAACTCCTCTAGATTCGCCCCGTGCGGGGCGCCCTCGTCACCGGCGGCTCGTCTGGGATCGGCCTCTCACCGCACGCACGGATCCCGCAGGTCGTGATCGAACGCGCAGGCGCGCGCGGCGACCCGGGCTGATCAGGTAAAGAGAAGGCATGACCCGCCGCGGCGCAGTGCTGTTCGCGGCGATGTGCGTGATCTGGGGCATCCCGTACCTGCTCATCCGCGTGGCCGTGCGGGAGCTCAGCCCCGTCTCGCTCGTCGTCGCGCGGACGCTCGTCGCGACGGCACTGCTGCTCCCGCTCGCCGCGTACCGGCGCGAGCTGCGCATCGAGCGCCGTCACTGGCCGGCGCTGCTCGCCTTCACGGGCATCGAGATCTCGCTGCCGTGGCTCCTGCTCGCGAAGGCCGAGACTCGGCTCACGAGCTCCCTGACCGGATTGCTGATCGCCGCGGTGCCGCTCGTCGGTGCGGTCCTGACGACGTTCACCGGCGAGCGGGAGCGACACGGCAGCAGGCGCTGGGCCGGCCTGTTCGTCGGCATCGCCGGCGTCGCTGCGATCGTCGGCTTCGACATCCACGGCGCGTCGGTGGCGCCGCTGCTGGAGATCGCCGGCGTCGCGACCTGCTACGCGATCGGGCCGATCATCCTCTCACGCTGGCTGAGCGACGCACCGTCGCTAGGCGTTGTCACGATCTCGATCGCGCTCGCCGCTCTCGTCTACCTGCCGTTCGCCGCGTTCTCGTTGCCGAGCGGCTTCCCGGGCTGGAAGGTCGACGCGTCGGTGCTCGGACTCGGTGTCGTCTGCACCGCGCTCGCATTCATTCTCTTCGCGGAGTTGATCGCCGAAGCCGGACCATTGCGCGCGACCGTGATCACGTACATCAACCCTGCGGTCGCCGCGGTGCTCGGCGTGACCATCCTCGGTGAGCGGTTCACCGCGGGCATGGGGCTAGGGTTCGCGCTGGTGCTGGCCGGATCCGTCCTCGCGACACGCCCCGCGCCCGAGCGCGTCGTGCCGCAGCTGGAAGCGAGCTGATGAGCCGCCTCGCCCTGCTCCTCGTCGTCGCCGCCGCGGCAGGCTGCGGCGGGACATCGACACCGAAGCTCGTCGTCAACACGCCGAGGGTGAGCACCTACGCCGGCAACCCGGTGACACCGCAACGGCAGGCACCGGCGATCGCCCTGCAGGACGCCTGGGGTCGGCCGGTGTCGCTCGCCGCGCAGCGAGGACGCTGGGTGCTCGTCACGTTCCTCTACGTGCATTGTCCGGACGTCTGTCCGCTGATCGCCCAGAACCTGAACGCCGCGCTCAGGCAGCTAGGCCCGAGGCGCGACCGCGTCCGTGTGCTCGCCGTCAGCGTCGACCCGAAGGGCGACACGCCGCGCGCGGTCAAGCGCTACATCGCCCAACGAGGGTTGCAGCCTCAGTTCCGCTATCTGATCGGCTCGAAGGCGCAGCTGACGCCGATCTGGGCCGCCTGGCACGTCCTCGCTGTCAGTCAAAAGCCCGACGTCGTCGACCACGTCGCGTACACGATGCTCGTCGACCCGAGGGGCAAGGAGCGACTCCTCTACGACGCGCAGGTCAAAGCCCGCCAGGTCCTCCACGACTTGCGTCTGCTGCTCACCGCGTAGAGAAGTCTTTCTCGACTCAAGCGCGCTGCCGGCTCCCCAGCTTGCAAGCGCGCGAATCGAACGATGGTCATTGGCCTAGAGCGGGCCGTCCCAAAGGCCGACGACGGGACCGCCGCCGTGACCGTTATCGCCGCCATGGCCGTGGCAGGCCCCCGCGAACGCGGCGAGCGCGGTCAGGGCGAGAACCACAGCCGCTCGACGCCGGGCGAGGAGAGCGATCTTGGAAGCCACAGAGAACACCTCCTTCCCTTAGAACCGGAAGTCCTGGAGCGCTTCGGCCGCCTGGCGGTACAGGCCCGCCGCACGGCGCTCATCGCCGCGACGCGCCGCGAGGTCGCCCTGGGCAATCCAGGCGGCCGCGCGATGCGATGCGGATGACAACTGGGCAAAGGCGTCCTCGGCCTGAGCGAGCACGGACTCGGCTTCGTCGAGCCGCTCCTGCAGCAGGAGCGACCGGCCGAGCACGAGGCGGGCGTTGCCCACCTCGTCGAGCATGTCCTCGCGCTCCCCGATGATCTGGAGCGCGTGGACGGCCTGCTCTTCGGCGCGCTTCGGGTCGCCGCTTCGCAGGTGGACCTGGGCGAGCGAGTTCACTGCGGTGGCTGCGTCTTCGTCGCGGCCGATCTCCAGCGCGACGGCGAACGCGTGCTTCAGGTGCTCGACCGCCTGCTCGGGCTTGCCGAGCAGGAACTCGATGCCACCGAGGTTGTTGAGCAGCCGGCCGACGTTGGCCCGGTCGGCAAGCTCCTCGTACTGCGCCTTCGCCTTCTCGGCGTACGTGCGTGCGAGCACCCAGTGCCCGTCGCGCTCCGCGAGCATCGACGCCTGGAAGTACGCCTGCCCGAGCGCACGCGCGTCGTGCATCGCCTCCGCGAGCTCGAGCGCCCGCTCCACGTCCTCGCGGGCCGCCTCGTAGTCGCGCTGCCGCCGGTAGCACCGTGAGCGCCACGCAAAGACACCGAGGCGCAGCTGGTCGCACGGCAGGCCCGAGCGCTCGGCGAGCGCGAGCGCCTCGTTGAAGAGGCCGACCGCCGTCGAGATGCTGGACAGCATGTAGCGGCACACGCCGAGCCGATAGATCACGTCGGCGCGGTCGATGTCCGAAAAGCCCTCACCCTCGACGAGCCCGCGCGCCTCGGCGAGCAATGCCAGCCCGGCCTTGACGTCGCCGCTCTGGGCGCGCGCCATCGCCTCGCCGCTCAGCGCGCGGACGCGCAGCTCGGGGGCGCCGGTGCTGAGCACCGCCGGCAACGACCGCTCGTACTCGGCGATCGCATCAGCAAACTCATGCTGGTCGAGAAGCGCGTCGGCGCGCGCCAGGAAGGCCTCCGCCTTCGCGCGCTCGTCCGCCGAGACGCCGCTCGCCAGGAACCCGGCGTCGACGCCGAGGCGCATCGCGAGCCATTCGACCGTCTCCGTCGTCGGGCGCGTCTTGCCGCGCTCGATCTGCGAGATGTACTCCTTGGAGAAGCGATCGCCCGCCAGATCGGTCTGCGTCAGGCCGGCCGCCACGCGCAGCTGGCGGAGCCGTTCGCCGATCCGCTCCCGGCGGGGAGCCACGCGCTCAGCGGCGCGTGTATCCGTGATCCCTCGTGCGGCGCGAGTACTCATGGGTACCGAAGTATCGAGGTAACTTGACTTCTTCGCAATCCCCCAAACGGGACATCCCCCAAAAGGGGCATAACGAGGCCGAAACCCGGTCAACCATGCGAAACCGAAATCACTTGACCGAGCTACTTGACACGGCTTGGAAAGGGTCGTAGAGTGAGGCCACCTTGCACCGAGGCCGACGCCAGGTCTAAGTGCATGGGGAGCGCCAGAGGCGATCAACCCCGAGACAGCCGGCCGTGCCGCAGGGCCGAACTTGGGACCGCCGAACCGGCGCCCCGCCTGACCAGGGAGAGCCCCGGGTGCCGCAGCCGGGGCTTTCTCACTTTCTGGGGAGGGAAACCATGGGGTTTCCCTCCCCAACCCTCCCTTCCGGAATCGCGTGCCCATTCGCGCTTCGCCTCCCGCCCGACCAAGCCGGGCTCCGGCGACCGTCGGCTCCGACCCAAGGGCGTCAAAATCGGCGCAGGTTCAATGTGTTCCGAGCGACGAGTACGACGAGGCACTCATGGAACTGACGGTTGCCGCCGTCCAGGAAGGAGCGAAGGCGCTCGCCGACGGGAATCCGTTCGGTTCCCTTCTGCTCACAGAGACACCCACCGGCCGCGATGCCGCG
>JBKPRG010000153.1:0-15983 GCA_046765815.1 Actinomycetota bacterium | reverse complement strand
AGCTTCGACCTCGACTACGCCGTCCTCGCACTCGCCACGATCGAACGACACGCCACAAAAAGCCGCGGCGATCCGGTCTAGGCGTCGCCGTCAACGTCGCGATCAGACACCGTCAACCCAGCGCGGCCACGATGCGCCGCTGCCGCTTCGCCGCGAGGACAACGGCGAAATTCCAGTGGCCGGTCATTAGCTGACACGACAAGGCGCGACGACCTTCCCGGAACGCCACACAATCCAGGTACCGGTTACGTGCGCAGGCGAGAGGTAGCCGAAGGCTGCGTCTCCGAGATGGAGCACACGACGCTGAGCGCCCATTGCCGTGAGCTTCTTGTCCATCCACGACAGGAAGGTCTTCGCGCCTTCCGGCGTGCGGAGGAGATAGGCCGCAGAGACGATGTATCTCCATCGCGGTGGATCGCTGTTCAGATAGCGCGCGTAGTACCCCGTCAAGAAGCCGGAGCGCTCGACGGCGCGGCGCGACGCCGGGTCGGTCTCGAGCATCCGCTTGGAAAGGAAGGTCGTGTTGTCCCTGTCGACGAAGTAATGCGCCGGAACCTCGGTCGCGCGGAGGACACAGGCGCGCGGATCAGTGTTGGCCGCTCCAGCAGGCTGGGAGATCCGGCGGTGGCGATCAACGCGGCACACAGCATGCGCATGTGCAGATTGTGATGCGCGGCGCCGGCCCCGCAACCTTCGGGATTTACGACGAGCCTGGGAGGTCGAGCGGCGTCACCTTGCCGTTCTTGCCTGCGCGCTCGCGGAGCGCCTTCTCGATCTTCACCGCTTGCAGCGCGATCTCGAGGAGCTCGATCAGGCGCGACATGCGGCCGCCGGGCGACGTCGACGCGAGCAGCTCCTGCTTCGCATCTGGCGCGAAGTCGACGCGCGCGGCAAGCTCGAAGTCGAGCAGGGGCGAGTCCGGGTCAGGGATGTCGACATCGCTCTCGGCCTCGGACGCGAGCGCTGCGAAGACCTCGACGGCCCGCACGACCTCCGTCGCGGGCGCCGGTTCGTCCTCGTCCTCGACCTCTTCGACGATCCCCGTCGTGAACGACCGGCCGCTCGTCAGCTCGAGCAACCTGAACCGCTCACCGCCCTCGACGACGATGTTCAGCCGGCCGTCGTCGAGTCGCTCGAGCACCTGCGCGACCGATGCCCGCGTGCCGATCTCGTGCACGGCACCTTCGCCGTCGGTGAGCACCAGGCCGAAGTCGCTGCCCGTCTCGATGCACTCCTCGATCAGCTCGCGGTAGCGCGGCTCGAAGATGTGCAACGGGATTCGCTCCGTCGGCAGGAGGACAATCGGCAGCGGGAAGAGGCCCAGCTCAGGCATCCCGGGAGCGTACGTCCGCCGGTAGGGTCACTGCGTGCACGGCGTCGCTGATTCCTTCTTCCGGCCGTCGGTGAACGCGCTGACGCCGTACCAGCCGGGCAAGCCGGTCGAGGATGTCCAGCGCGAGCTGGGCCTCGACCGCGTGATCAAGCTTGCGTCGAACGAAGGCCCCTTCGGCCCGTTCCCGGCTGCCCGCGCCGCGCTCGAGGAGGCCGCCGGCGAGCTGAACCGCTACCCGGACGGCGGCTCTTATCGCCTGCACCGCGCGCTGGCCGAGCGCCACGGCGTCGAGCCGGAGCAGATCGCCGTCGGCGCCGGGGCGGACGGCTGCATCGACATGATCAGCCAGGCGATCCTCGATCCGGGCGACGAGGCCGTGTGCGGCTGGCCGTCCTTCCCGAGCTACGTGATCTACGGGTCGAAGCAGGGTGCGAAGCTGAACACGGTGCCGCTGCACGAGCTTCGCTACGACCTCGAGGCGCTGCTGGCCGCGGTCACCCCACGCACGAAGCTCGTCTACATCTGCCACCCGAACAACCCGACTGGGACGATGAACACGGTCGACGAGCTCGACGCATTCTTCGACCGCGTGCCCGACCACGTGCTCACCGTCGTCGACCAGGCGTACTTCGAGTACATCGACCGGCCCGACTACCCGGATGCGGTCGAGCGGTACCTGAAAGCCGGCAAGCGCGTCGCTGTCCTGCGCACGTTCTCGAAGATCTACGGTCTCGCAGGTCTTCGCATCGGCTACGCGGTCGGTACGCCCGAGGTCTGCGCCTCGCTCGTGAAGGTGCGACGGCCGTTCGACATCACCACGACGGCACAGGTCGCGGCGCTCGCGAGCATCGGCGAGGAGGCCGAGCTGGCAAGGCGCCGTGCCGTGAACGAGGAAGGGCTCGCCCGACTCGACGCGATCTTGCGCGAGCACGGTTTCGATCCGGCGCCGTCGGTCGGCAACTTCGTGTTCGCCGAGACCGGTGGGGACGCGAACGCGCTCTTCGAGCGGCTGCTCCGCGAGGGCGTGATCGTGCGTCCGCTCGCCGGATTCGGCTCGACGACGGCCATCCGCGTGTCGGTCGGCACGCCGGAAGAGCTGGACGTATTCGCCGCCGCGCTAGGGCGCGTTCTGCAACCGGCGTAGGCTCGACGGAGCCGCACAGAGAGCGAAGGCACGGGCTTTGCCCGCGCCGAAGCTGAAGAAATTAAGCTTCCCGGGCGTTGCCGACGCCCCTCCGCCGCCAACTCGCGCTTCTGCAACGTGCCGGCAGCTTCCGGCTCTTGTTCTTCGCCACGTTGGGCTCCGGGATCGGAACCTGGATGGCGACGATCGCGCTCGCCCAGGACGTCAAGAACCGAACGGGATCGACCTGGTGGGTGAGCGCAGTGTTCATCGCGACCTTCCTGCCGTCGGTCGTGGTTGGCCTGTCGGCCGGGCCGCTGATCGACCGCCTGTCGCGGAAGCGGCTGCTGATCGGTTCCGATCTGGCTCGCATGGCCGTGTTCGTGGCGTTGCCGTTCGTCACCAGCGCCGCCGAGATCGTCGTGCTCGCCGCGGTCGTCGGCGTCGGGAATTCGTTCTTCAGGCCGGCGGTGCTGGCTGGCGTGCCGAACCTCGTCGCCGACAAGGACCTGGCGCACGGCACGGCGCTGCTGCAGGCCACCGACTGGGCGGCGGCGACAGCTGGGCCTGCGCTCGGCGGCATCCTCACGAGCGCGTCAGGCCCGCACCTGGTCTACTGGATCAACGCCGGGACGTTCGTGTTCTCGGCGCTGCTGCTGATGCGCATACCCGCGCGCCTCCTGCAGAGCGAGCAGGCGATCAGCCGCGGCCACTGGCGTGACATCGCTGATGGACTGAGCGCGTTCAGGCGCTCCGCGGCGATGCGGACGGTGCTCGCCGCGCTCGGCATCGCCCAGCTGGCGATCGGCCTGGTCAACTCGTCGGAGATCTTCCTCGCGGAAACCGCACTGCATCGCGGACCCTTCGGCTACGGCCTGTTCTGGTCGGCCAGCGGGCTCGGGCTCGTCGTCGGCAGCCTCGCGGTCGGGTCGTTCCTCGAGGGGCGCAATGAGCTGGCCGTCTACCCGCTGGCGTTCGTGCCATGGGCGGCCGGGATCCTCGGCGCGGCAATCGCGCCGAACATCTGGGTCGGCGCCTTCGCGATGGCTGTGAACGGCTTCGGCAACGGCCTCGCCTTCCCGATCAGCGTCGTCATCATCCAGCGGCACACGTCCGACCTCGTGCGCGGGCGTGCGTTCACGGTCATCATCAGCGCCCACAACGCCCTGCTGGGCATCGGCCTGCTGAGCGCGGGCGGCCTAGCTGCCGCCGCGGGCGCGCGCTGGACATTCGGTACCGCCGCGGCCCTCTTTGCCGCTTCGTCTGTCACCGCGCTCGTCGTCTCCCGCGGCGTGCGGGCCGGCGGCGTCGTGGCCCAGCAGGCCGCCTAGTGGCAGGCCGGCGCGACTGGACGCGCGACACGCTCGCCGCCGGAATCCGCGACGGCGACCGCCGTGCGCTCGCCCGCGCGATCACGCTCGTCGAGAACGGCGATCCGCTCGCATACGCGGTCGTCGCCGATGTCTATCCGCAGACCGGCCGCGCCCACGCGGTCGGCGTGACCGGGCCGCCCGGCGTCGGCAAGTCCAGTCTCCTCTCGGCGCTCGTCCGCCTCGCGCGGGCGCGAGACGACGCCGTCGGCGTCATCTCCGTCGACCCGTCGAGCCCGTTCACGCAGGGCGCGCTGCTCGGCGACCGCATCAGGCTCTCCGACCACTTCACGGACCCGGACGTGTTCATCCGCTCGATGGGCACCCGCGGCCACCTCGGCGGGCTCGCCGAGACGACGCTCCAGGCAATGCTGATCCTCGACGCTGCAGGCAAGGATGTGGTGTTCCTCGAGACGGTGGGAACGGGCCAGAGCGAAGTGGGCGTGCTCTCGATCGCCGACACGGTCGTGCTCGCGCTGATGCCCGGTTCGGGCGACTCGATCCAGGCGTTGAAGGCCGGGATCATGGAGATCCCGGACGTGATCGCGATCAACAAGATGGACCACCCGATGGCGAAGACGATGCTGAACGAGGTGCGTCAGGTGCTCGCGCTCGGGCCGGCGGACGGCTGGCGGCCGCCGATCGTGCTCACCGAGGCGCTGCGCGGCGAGGGGCTCGAGCAGCTGTGGGAGAAGATCGCGGAGCATCGCGCGTGGCTCGAGGCCGACGGCGAGCTCGAGCGGCGGCGGCGAGCGAACCTTGCGCAGGAGGTCTTCCAGGTCGCCTCGACGCGCGCGCGGAGGCACCTCGAGTCGACCGTGCGCGACGACCCCGAGCTGCGGCGGCTGCTCGACGATGTCCAGTCGCGCAAGCTCGACCCGCTGACGGCCGTTCGTGAGATCCTCGAGCAGGTGTTCCACATTGGACCGGCCGACACTTCCTGACATCGAGGCGGCGCGCGACCGGATCGCCGGCTATGCCTGGGCGACGCCGGTACACGCGAGCGAGTCGCTGTCGAAGCGCGTCGGCCGGACCGTCTGCCTGAAGGCGGAGAACCTCCAGCGGACCGGCGCGTTCAAGGTCCGCGGCGCGGTCAACAAGCTCTCCACGCTCGACGAGGAGCAGCGCGCGGCGGGCGTGATCGTCGCCAGCGCGGGCAACCACGGTCAGGCCGTCGCGTGGGCGGCGCGGCGGCTCGGGATCAAGGCGACGGTGGTCATGCCGCAGGACGCGCCGATGGCGAAGGTCGACGCGACCCGCAACTACGGCGCCGAGACGGTGCTCGCCGGCGCGGGCTTCGACGAGGCGCTCGCCCTCGCCACGGCCCGTGCGGAGGAGTCGGGAGCGACCTTCGTGCACGCGTTCGAGGACCCGGTCGTGATCGCCGGCCAAGGCACGATCGGGCTCGAGCTCGCGGAGCTGCGCGACGTCGAGACCTACGTGCTTCCGATCGGCGGCGGCGGGCTCGCCGCCGGCATCTCGATCGCGCTCCGCGAGCTGCGGCCCGGCGTGCGGATCGTCGGCGTCCAGGCGGGCAAGACCGCGCCGTGGACGATCGCCGACGGGATCGCCGTCAAGCACCCGGGCGAGCTGACGATGTCGATCCTCGATGAGCTGCTCGACGACATCGTCCACGTCGAGGACGAGGAGATCGCTGAGGCGATCACGCTGCTGCTCGAGCGCGCGAAGCTCGTCGTCGAGGGCGCTGGAGCCGCGTCCGTCGCAGCATTGCTTCTGGGCAAGGTCGGCGGCGACGGCAACGCCTGCGCGCTGCTCTCCGGCGGCAACATCGACCCGACGCTGCTGATCACCGTCATGCGGCACGGCCTCACCGCCGCCGGCCGCTACCTCGTCATCCGCACCCGCATCCGCGACCGTCCGGGAGCGCTCGTCGAGCTGCTCGAACTGGTCGCCGCCGAGCGCGGCAACGTCGTCTCGGTCGAGCACCACCGCGAAGGGATGGCGATCCACGTCGCGGAGACGGAGGTCGAGCTCACCGTCGTGACACGGAACGAGGAGCACTGCCAGGCGCTGTGCGCAGCGCTGGAAGGGCGGGGTTACGCCCTCGATCGCATGCATTGACCCGTGGTGAGCACGCGGCTCCGCCAGACCGTCCGGCTGCTGATCGCGATCGTGTCCACGGTCACGTTCGGCACCGTCGGGTTCCACTACGCTCTCGACGAGTCGTGGTTCCAGGCGCTCTACCGGTCGATCGTCACCGCCTCGCTCACCGGCCTCGACACGGTGCCGGCCAACGACACGTCGCGACTGATCTCGATCGTGCTCGTGCTCTGCGGATTGACGATCATCGCGTACGCCGGCGCGGTTATCGTCGAGGCCATCGCCGGGGGCATCTTCACCGGCGTGTTGTCGGAGCGGAGACGGGAGCGGGCGATCGAGAGGCTCACCGACCACTACATCATCTGCGGCTACGGCCGCGTCGGGCAGCGCGTCGCTGAGGAGTTCCGCGCCGCTGAGGCGCGCTACGTCGTCCTCGACGTGAGCGAGGTCGCCGTCGCGGCGGCGAAGGAGCACGGCGACCTGTTCGTGCACGGCGACGCGACCGACGACGACGACCTCGCGCGTGCCGGGCTCGGCCGCGCAAGGGGAATCGTTGTCGCGTCGGACAGCGACGCTGACAACCTCTACATCACGCTCTCGGCGCGGTCGGCGCGGCCGAACATCCAGATCGTCGCGCGCGCCTCCGACGAGGACGCCGAGAAGAAGCTGAAGCTCGCGGGCGCAGACCGCGTCGTGCTGCCGTACTCGGCGGCGGGGCGCACGATGGCGAACCTCGTGCTGAAGCCGCAGGTGACCGCGTTCCTCGACACGGTGACGACCGCCGCCGGCCCCGACCTGCACCTTGCGGAGATCGAGGTCTCGCCGGACTGCGAGAACGCGGGGCGGACGATCCGCGAGATGCGCGTCCGGCACGACACCGGCGCGGTGATCGTCGCGCTGCGGAAGCGAGACGGCACCTTCGACGCCACCCCGGAGCCCGAGGCCGTTGTCGAGCAGGGCGACGTGATCGTCGGCGTCGGCACGACGGAGGAGCTCCGCCGCCTCGAGGACCTCTTCGCGACTTCGGCTTCAGGCGCCGCAGCGCCGGAATGAGACGACGTCGCCGGTCAGGTCGGCGATGCCGCCGTCCGCGACCGGGCGCACGTCGAATCCCTCGCGCTGCAGGAGCGATGCGGCGATCGTGGCGCGGGCGCCGCTCTCGCAGACGGTGACGACGGGCCGGTCGCGCTGCAGTGCGCCACCGCCGATCTTGCGCATCAGGCGATAGGGGATGTTCGTCGTCCCCGGGAGGTAGCCGCCGTCCCGCTCCGTCGCCTCGCGCACGTCCACCACCTGCACATCGGCGGAATCGAGCAGCTGCTTCAGCTCGTCGGGCTCCACCGTCGCCAGCGTCTCCGGCGCGTGTGGGCGCAGGACGTAGCCGTCGAGCTCGAAGATGCCGACGGCCCACAGGCCGCGGGCCGCCTGCAGCGCCTCTTCGCGTGACGAGGCGTGCAGCACGACGCGCTCGCCGGCCGTCAGCACGAAGCCGGCCTTCGTCCCGAATGCGCCTCCGTCGACGGGAACGCTGATCGCGCCCGGGATGTGGCCGGATGCGTGCGCTCCGAAAGCGCGCACGTCGAGCACCGTTGCGTCACCCGGATCGTCCAGCTCGCTCGCGTCATCCGGGCGCGCGAGCCACCGGCCGCGGTTCAGCGCCACCACACGTTCCGTGGTCGGCGGGCGCGGCGTCGAGACCGAGGCCGAGACGAGGACGAACTCCTGTGCGTCGTGGAACTCGAGCGCCGTGTTGCTCTCGCGCTCGCGGCCGATCGTCGACGAGCGGTCGGCGCTCATGTTGCCGCCGCAAAGCGAGCCCGCGACGTGCCCCGGGTAGACCTGCACCGACGGCGGCAACGCGGCGAGCTTCGCGAGCGAGTCGTAGAGCTGCTCCGCGCCCTCGCGCGCCGCGATCGCGAGATCCGGGCGCGCCGCATCGCCGACGAACAGCGAATCGCCCGTCAGAACGAGGGAATCGTCGACAAGGAACGCGCAGTGCTCGGGGCGGTGGCCGGGTGTGAAGACGACGCGCACCGCCACGGAACCGACGTTCACGACCTGGCCGTCATCGAGCGCCTCGAACGGGTACTCGGGCTCGGCGAGCGGATGAATCGCGACCGGCAGGTCGTGCTCGAGCGCGAAGCGGCCGTGCCCCGAGACGTGGTCGGCGTGGGTGTGCGTCTCGAGCACGCGCTCGATGCGAACACCCCCTTCGGCGGCGGCGTCCAGGAGCGGCTCGATCTCGAACGGCGGGTCGACGGCGACGGCGACCCCGGCGGCGCCGTCACCTATCAGGTACGACGCGCAACCGAGGTCGTCGTTGACGAACTGCCGGAAGAGCAGCACCGGCGCGAGGTTAACACCGCGGTTATTTGGCGGTTGCGCGAGCCTCGTTCGATGGTGCGCTTTCCCCGCCTGGGCCCACGGCGGTCACCTGGTAGTAGTAGGTCGTCCCGGAGGCGACGCCCCGGTCGATCGCGTTCGTCGTCGTCACGCCGGTGGCGTAGAGCGACTCGGTTCCCGGCGACAGACTGCGGTAGACGTTGTAGGTCACGCCTGAGCCGCTGCCCGTCCAGGTGAGCACGATGCGCTTTCCGAGCGGGCTCGCCTTCAGGTTCGACGGCGGCGTCAGCCCGCTGACCGTGACGTTCGCGCTCTTCGAGACCGAGCCCACCGCAGCCGTCACCGTGCCGCTGCCGGGCGACGTGCCGGCGGTGAACGTCGTCGACGAGCCGGTCGCGGGGGAGACGGAGCCTCCCGGCACGGTCGTCGACCAGGCCGCCCCGGACACGCTCACCGGATTCGAGTACTGGTCGGCGCCGCTGGCCGTGAACACCTGCGTCCCGCCGACGTTCAGCGAGGCGCTGCCCGGCGAGAGCGTGATCGTGGCGAGCGCCGCGGCGGTGACCGTCTCAGTCTGGCTCGCGCCGGTGGCGCCGCTCGCGCTGGCGGTGACAGTGGGGCTGCCCGCTTTCGTGTCGCGGTAGTAGAACGCTGGACCCGACGTCTGCGTCGCCGGGATCGTCAGCTGGAGCGTCGAGGACCACGGTCCGTTCGTGCTGGTCGCGAACTGCCCCTGCGCCGAGCTCGACGACACCGTCACCGACAGGTCGCTCGGCTGGCCCGGCGACACCGCGAGCTGGATCGCCCCGGACGGCTGGCCGGCGGTCAGCGTCTGCTGGCCGCCGGCAAAGGACAGCGTGGCCTGTGGCGCGGCGTTCCCGGTCGGCTTGACCGCGAACACCCACGTGCGCCATGCCGTCGAGGAGGCCGAGCCGTTCGCGAGGTTGTATTGGTTGGCGAGCCAGACCGTCCCCGTGCTGCCGCTCGCGGCAGGATCGGGGCTGGCGCCCGAGTAATCGCCCCAGCGGCACGGGCTGCAGCTGAAGTCGACGTTGGGCCCGCCGGACTGGACGAGGTTCGAGAGCGCCGACTGCGGGCTAGCGCCGTTCTTCCAGAGGAACTGGATCGCCGGGTAGCTGCTCGTCGACGACGTGCTGACGCTCATCGCCATGCTGTCGCCGAAGGCGGCGGTCGTGCCGTTGTTCGCGCGGTCGGGCGAGATTGCGCCGTTCCACACGAACAGCGACGGGCTGGTTGCCTTCCCGGACTGGAGGAGCGTGCCGGTCGCGGGATCGAGCTCGTACCAGCGCTCCTCCGTGCCGGCCCCGCCGAAGACTGCGTGTGCGGTCCAGACCGCGGGCGTACTTGCATGGCCTGGGTCGACGGCGGCGACGGCAGCCTCGAAGCGGCCGTCGAGCGTGTCGAGCAGGTTCGAGCTGCCCTGCTCCGGCGCGTTCGACGGCATCGAGTACGTCGGCACCGAGACGGTCTTCGGTCCGCCGACGGCGGGGATCGGGATCCCGTTCGCGTCTGTGCCGTTCGTCGTCACCGAGTAGACGGAGATGAAGTCGGCGGACGGCGTCGTGGCCAAGTCCGCGTTGGCGACCACGTAACCCGTCCCGGTCGGGTCGTCGACCAGGTTGGCAGGCACCGGCGTCGCAGCCTGACTGCCGTTGGCGTTCTGCAGGACGCCTGAGCTCGTGACCGAGAACCCGCTCGTCGGCGCGCACGTCGAGCCGGGCGGCGGCTTGTTCAGCATCGCAAACGCCGACCCCGTGTAGTCCTGCGCGAAGTTGCTGAACTGGTTGAAGCCGTAGAGCAGGAAGTCGGCGGAGTCGCCGAGCTTCGGGTAGTCGGGCAGGTCGCCGCCGAAGCTGATCGCGTACTGGCACCAGTCGGCGGCGCTGGACGGCGTCGCCGTCGTGCTCCAGCCGACGGCGAGACCGTTGTCGGAGAGAAAGAGCGAGTCGTAGTAGACGGCCGCGTAGTAGAAGCGCTGCGTTGCCGCGTCCCACATGACCTGCGGGTCGCTGAGCGCGTAGCCGAAGAGGCCCGTCGGAATGCCGGTCAGGTCAGCGAGATCGCCGCCGTTGACGAGCGCGCCCGATCGGTTGTAGATCGCGAACTGCGTGTTGATCATCTCGATGTAGCGGTCGGGGCCGATCGCGCCCGTCGTGTCGGGAGGCGTCAGGCCGGTCTCGTAGTTGCCGTCGAAGCTCGGCGAGACGTTCGGATACGACGTGACCGTGGCGCCGCCCTGGGCCGCGCTCGCCGCGCCGTTGGCGTGCAGCCCGGCGCGGGAGTTCGCGGCCGCCTTCGCGCGGGCGAACTCTTGCGCGTGGAGCGGCAGATAGCCGTGAGGCGCGCGCGACGCGCCGCCGCGCGGCGGCGTAAGTGAATGGACGGAGAGCAACTGCGGTGTGCCGGCCGAGGCCGCCTCCCGTGCTCCCTGCGACGCCGAGACGACTGTCGTGAGCACCGCCATGGCGCCCACCAGGCTGACCGTTACGCGCTTATACATGTGTGCGACTCCCTCACGAGACTCGCCGCAGCCGACAGGCTCAGAGTGCGGCTTGCGCGGCCCCTGTCAATCCCCCGAGCTGGTGGTCACAGCCGTAACCTCGGGAATCGTGCAGGCGTCGCGGGTAGCTTGGCCGACCGACGCGAGCGAAGGTCGACGCGTCGGGATCGTCGTCGCGAACTTCAACACGCGTCGTCTCATCGCGCAGCTCGTCTACTCGCTCTACCGAGTCCTCGGGGCTCACGAGTTCACGCAGCTCGTCATCGTCGACAACGCCTCCACCGACGGTTCGCAGGAGCTGCTCGGCGCGCTCCACGACGCCGGTCTGCTTCATCTGATCCGCAACCGCCGTCAGCGCTACCACGGCCCGGCTCTGACGCAAGGCATCTCGTGGCTCGCGCGTCGCCAAGGCCGTGAACTGATCGACTACGTCTGGGTGCTCGACTCGGACGTGATCGTCCTGAGGCCCGACACCGTCCGCGACGCGCTGGGCGTCTTCGACCGAACTGACGCGGCCGCGGTCGGCCAGAGGCTGGGCGACCCGGGCTACAACCGGCTACTGCAGAACAACGCGGAGATGCTGAACCCGTGCTCGTTGCTGCTCGACCCTGCGCGCATCTGGCGCGACCCGATCCCACCCTTCCTCGAAGACGGCGCGCCGTCGACCGCACTCCAGGTCACCGCCGACGAGCTCGGGCTCCGCCTCGTCGAGTTCCCGTTCGTCGAGGATGGCTATCTGCTCCACCTCGGTCGCGGCACGCTGCGGGAAATTGCCGACCGAGGCGACGAAGCCAATCGGTACTACGCCTGGGCGCTCGAGCACCAGGAGTACCACTACGGAGGTCGAGCGGACGGACGTGAACTCCTCGCGTCGTTCACGGCGTTGTTCGACGCGGAAGTCGGCGATCTCACGCAAGATGCGCTGGTGGCCGCCTGCCTCCGCCGGGTCTAGGTGCTCTTCCTCCTATCGCGGCTGTGGCCGAGTGGATCGCCGACGGGCGCATGCTCCTCCGGTCGGGGGCGCTCCGACCACCGCCTGGGCGGCGCGCCTGCGAGCGGGTTACGCCGAAGGCGGCCGCAGCCAGACGTAGAGCGAGGTGAAGAGCGCCAGCAGTCCCAGCCCCGCCGCGGCGATCGCGACGATCAGCGCCGCCTTGCCGAGTGTGCGCGCGCCGCCGTCGTGCGGCCCGTGCGCCGTGACGTCGAGGCCGATGCGATACGTGATCGACTTACCGGCGCGGTCGCCGACGAGCACGTTGAAGAGCACCGTCTCGACCTTGTTCGGCGCCGTGCCGCGGATCGAGAACCTCGCGTACTGGCCCTTGGGAATCAGGCCGCCTGACCAGGTGACGGCCTGCCCGGTCCGGTTCTGCGTCCACCCGGGCTTCGCCTCGGCGTCGTCGAGCTCGAAGTCCGCCGGGATGCCGAGCGTCACGTGGTCGACGGGGACGGGGTCGTCCTCGTTCGGGACCGAGAACACGAGGTCGACGAGCTGGCCGCGAATGACGCTTGCCGGATCGATCGAGAGGTGCGCGGAGGCGACGCCCGGGAAGGCGAGCGCGCCGATCGCGGCGCTAGAGGCCCAGATGGCGCGCGATGACCATCCGCTGCACCTCATTCGTCCCTTCCCCGATCTCCAGGATCTTCTGGTCGCGGTAGAGCCGCGAGATGGCGTATTCATCCATGAAGCCGTAGCCGCCGTGGATCTGCAGCGCCCAGTTCGCCGCGCGGTGCGACAGCTCGCCGGAGAAGAGCTTCGCCATCGCGGCGCTGCGGGCGAACGGCCGGCCCCGATCCTTCTCCCAGGCCGCCCTCCAGACCATCGTCCGCGCGAGCTCGATCTCTGTCGCGATGTCGACGAGCCTCTCCCGCACGGCTTGGAACTTGGCGATCTTCTGACCGAACTGCTCCCGCTCGTTGGCGTACTGAAAGGCGAGGTCGTACGCGCCCTGCGCGAGGCCGACGCCCATCGCGGCGACCGAGATGCGTCCACCGTCCAGGATCTGCAGGAACTGGCGGAAGCCCTCGCCACGCGGGCCGAGCAGGTTCGCCTCCGGGACACGGGCCCCCTGGAAGCTCAGCTCGCGCGTGTCCGACGCGCGCCAGCCCAGCTTCTGCATCGGCGGCGAGATCACGTAGCCCGCCGTTCCGTTCGGGACGATGACGTTCGAGATCTCGTCGTCGCCTGTGAGCGCGGTGATCGTGACGCAGGACGTGATGTCGGTCCCGGCGTTGGTGATGAACATCTTCGCGCCGTCGACCACCCATTCGCCGTCCTCGAGACGGGCGGTCGTCCTGGTCGCGCCCGCGTCCGAGCCGGCGCCCGGCTCCGTCAGCCCGAAGGCCGCCAGCTTGCGTCCCGAGGCAAGGTCGGGGAGCCACTGCCGCCTCTGCTCTTCGTCGCCGAAGTAGTAGATGGGCAGTGTGCCGAGGGAGTGGTGCGCAGCAACGGTGATCGCGACGGACGAGTCGATCCGCGTCAGCTCCTCGATCGCGATCGCGTAGGAGACCGTGTCGGTACCAGCACCGCCGTACTCCTCGGGGATCGTCATCCCCATCAGGCCGAGCTCGGACATCTCCGCGACGAGCTCGTACGGGAAGCGCTTCTCGCGGTCGAGCTCCTCCGCGACCGGCGCCACCTTCTCGAGCGCGAACTGCCGGACCGTGTCGCGGAGGAGCTCCTGCTCCTGCTCGAGGTCGAAGTCCATGCGGCAGGCAGGCTACAAGGAAGTTTGTTTGCTGCGGCGAAAACAAGCAGGCGTGAGGCAACCGCCCACCGTCGAGGCGTTGACCGAGGAGATCGGCCGCATCGTCGCCGAGCGGCAGGAGCTTCGCACCGCCCGTGCCGCGCCGGAGGTACTCGAGGAGAACCGGCGACGGCTCACCGAGGCGCAGCATCGCCTGTCGCAACTGCTGATCGAGCGCTACCTACCTGCGGCTGAATCCGGGTAGCGACCCTGCGATACGGTTTTACGCTCCCCCATCGAAAAAGGAGCGTTCCGTGGCAGCCAAGGAGTTCTTCGACACCCTTCCCTCGCGCGCCGACGAGTCGAAGCTCGCCGGCATGAGCAACTCGTACCTCTTCGACATCGAAGGCGAGGGGCAGTGGCACGTCGAAGTGCGCGACGGGACGATCCAGGTCACGGACGGCGCGAACGGCGACGCCGACGCAACGATCACCACGTCCGCCGAGACGTTCGACAAGATCATCGCCGGCGAGCAGAACCCGACCACGGCCTACATGACCGGCAAGCTGAAGATCAAGGGCGACATGGGCGCTGCCATGAAGCTCCAGAAGCTCTTCAGCTGATCGCCGCCTCGATCAGGCGGTCGGTTCGCTCCCAGATCGCGCGCTTGCCCGCCGGCGTGAGCGAGTAGACCGACATGTGGTCGGCGGTGAAGCCGGACGCCGAGTGGATGACCGCGCCGTGGATCCGTCGCCCCGGGAAGCCGAACGCACGCAGGCGCTGATCGAGCTCGACGGCGCCCGAGTTACCGACGCTGTTGTCACGGTCGCCGACGAAGAGGTAGATGTCGGTCGTCTTCGGGATCCGCTTGAAGTTGGTCGGCGGCTCGAAGCTCGGGTTGATCAGGCCGGGGTAGAACGCGATCACGAGCCGGGGGTCGAGATACGCCGCCGCCTCGACGGCGAGGCGGCCGCCGCGCGAGTGGCCGACGAGTACGAGCGGCACCTTCGGCTCGCCGAGCGTCTCGATCCCACGCTCGACCGCGCCGACGATGTTGTTGCGGGCGTTCGGGTCGGGCGGCGGGTCCTCGTAGCGCGGATACACGACGTCGTAGCCCTCGCTCGCGAGGTGCGCCTGCCAGGGCTCGAGCTGCTCGCCGGAATCCTGGCCGAGCCCGTGCAGGAGCGCGACGACCGCCTTGACATGGCCCTTCGCGTGCACGACCCAGTACTGGTCCTTGCCGTAGCCGTTCGGCTCGAACTTGGGTTTCCACGAGCTCCCGCCGCACCCGGTCGCGAGTGCGAGCAGAAGCGCGCTAATCGTCCAGCTCGACCAGCACCGCACCGCCTGCGACACGATCACCTTCCTGGACGTGGACTGCGCGAACGGTGGCGTCGTACGGCGACGCCAGCGGGGTCTCCATCTTCATCGCCTCCAATACGACGAGCGGCTCGCCCGCGCTGACTGTTGAGCCTTCGTGAACGTGCACCTTGATCACGGTGCCCGGCATCGGCGCCGTGACGGCGCTTGTCCCCTCTGCGGCATGGCGATGCACGGCTGCGAGCGCGTCGACATCAGGTGGAGGCGTCTGCGGTGCGGTGGGGAGATTGAGCCGGAACCCGCCGCGCCAGACGTCCGCCGGGAGGGCGCGGGGCGGGGAGGAGAGCGGCGGGTACTCGGTCAGGAACGCGGTCGTTGTCTCGCCGGCGCGCAGCGCGGGATGCGCGACGAGCCAGCGCAGGAACGGCAGGTTCGTCGTCAGGCCCGCGACCTCGGTCTCGTTCAGCGCGGCGGCGAGCCGGTCGAGCGCCTCGTCGCGCGTCGCGCCGCCGGCGATCAGCTTCGCGATCATCGGGTCGTACGACGTGCCGATCTCGTCGCCCTCCTCGACGGCACTTTCGACGCGAATGGAAGACGGCAGCCGCAGCAGCTCGATGCGGCCGGCCTGCGGGAGGAACGTGCGCGGATCCTCGGCGTAAAGACGGACCTCGACCGCCGCGCCGAGCAGCTCCGGCCTGACGTCGAGGCGCTCACCGGCGGCGATGCGCAGCTGCCATTGCACCAGATCGATCCCGGTGACCGTCTCCGTCACCGGATGCTCGACCTGGATACGCCCGTTCAGCTCGAGGAAGTAGAAGTCGCGGCCTTCGAGGACGAACTCCGCCGTGCCTGCGCCGACGTAACCCACCGCGGTCGCGAAGCGAACGGCGGCGTCGCTCATTTGCGCGCGCAGGTCGGCGTCGAGTGCCGTCGAGGGCGACTCCTCGAGCACCTTCTGGTGGCGCCGCCGGATCGAGCACTCGCGCTCGCCGAGCGCGAACACGCTGCCGTGTCCGTCCGCGAGCAGCTGGATCTCGACGTGCCGCGGCCGCTCGAGGTAGCGCTCGAGATAGACGCGGTCGTCGCCGAAGCCCGAGCGCGCCTCCCGGCGTGCGGCCTCGAGCGCGGCGTCCAGCTCGTCATGGGTGCGCACGATGCGCATGCCGCGGCCACCGCCGCCCGCGGCCGCCTTCACGATCAGCGGCGGCTCCGTCGCCTCCGGCAC
>JBKPRG010000152.1:0-9196 GCA_046765815.1 Actinomycetota bacterium | reverse complement strand
CAGCGACGCGAGCGCGCCGAGGCGCGGCGGCGTGCGCGAAGAGCCGTCGAGGAGGCGGCCACCGTCGCGGCATGGTAGCCGCGGGTTCAGAAGACGAAAAGCTCGACGCCGCCGGAGACGTTGAGCTCGATGCCCGTGATGTAGGCCGCGAGGTCGGAGCACAGCCACGCGATCGCGTTGGCGATGTCCTGCGGCTCCCCCGGCCGCTTGAAGACCGTCCGCGCGGCGATGCGCTCGTTCATGGCCGGGTTCGCGAAGTGGAAGGCCTCCGTCCCGATGATTCCCGGCACGATCGCGTTGCAGGTGATCCCATGCCGCCCGCCCTCCATGGCGAGCGTCTTCGTCAGCCCGAGCAGGCCCGCCTTCGTCGTCGAGTACGAGGCCTGGCCGAAGCCGCCGAGCGTCCCGGCGACCGAGGCCATGTTGACGATCCGGCCCCATTTCCGCTCCTTCATATGGGGCCACACGGCCTGCGCGCAGTTGAAGGCGCCGGTCAGGTTGACGCGCAGGTCGCGCTCCCAGAGCTCGGACTGCTGATCGTGGAACTGGCCGACGTGGTCGAGCGTGCCCGCGTTGTTGACGAGGATGTCGACCGAGCCGAGCTCGGCCACGGCCTTGTCAACGGCCGCCGCCACCTGCTCGCGGTCGGTGACGTCGCAGCGAACGGCGAGGGCGCGGCGCCCCATGGCGCGGATCTCCTCCGCCGCCGACTCGGTGCCGACCAGCCCCTGCGTGCGGGCGACCTGCGCGAGCGGGCCGTACGCGTCGGTGTCTTCAGAGAGCTCCGACTCGACGAGCAGGTCGGCGATCACGACGTCGGCGCCGGCACGCGCGAGCGTCAGCGCGTCGGCGCGGCCGAGGCCGCGCGAGCCGCCGGTCACGAGCGCGACGCGGCCGGAGAGGTCGATCTCGAGGCTCATCCGCGCGGGATGAAGATCTCTTTCGCGATCACGAGCCGCTGGATCTGGGAGGTGCCTTCGTAGATCTGGAACAGCTTCGCGTCGCGCATCAGCTTCTCGACGGGGTACTCCTTCATGTAGCCGTAGCCGCCGAAGACCTGCACCGCGTCCGTCGTCACCTTCATGGCGGTGTCGGCCGCGAAGCGCTTGGCGAACGAGCTGTAGAGCGTCGCGCGCTCACCCTGGTCGAGCATCCAGGCCGCCTGCCAGGTGAGCAGGCGGGAGGCTTCGATCTCGGTCGCCATGTCGGCGATCATGAAGTTGACGCCCTGGTGCATCGCGATCGGCACGTCGAACGTGACGCGCTCCTTCGCATACTCGACCGCGAGCTCGTATGCGGCCTGCGCGACGCCGACCGCGCCAATCGCCGTGCCCGGGCGCGTGAAGTCGAGCGTCTGCATCGCGATCTTGAAGCCGTCGCCCTCCTCACCCAGCCGGTTCTCGGCGGGTATGACGACGTCTTGCATGGCGAACGCGGAGGTGTCGGTGGCGCGCTGCCCCATCTTGTCGAGGTGCTGCTCGATCGTGACGCCGGGTGCGTCCATCGGCACGATGAACGCCGAGATGCCGCGATGGCCCCTGGCCGGGTCGGTCTTCGCGAAGACGACGGTCCACGCGGCGTAGCCGGCGTTGGTGATGAACGTCTTGGAGCCGTTCAGGACGTAGTCGCCGTTGCGGCGCACGGCGGTCGTCTTCAGGCGGGCCACGTCGGAGCCGGCGTTCGGCTCGGAGAGCCCGAAGGAGCAGAGGATCGGCTGCTCGATCAGCGGCGGCAGCCAGCGCGCCTTCTGCTCGTCGGTGCCGGCGATGATCACGGGGCCGGCGCCGAGCCCGTTGGCGCCGAGCGAGGTGCCGATGCCGGAGCAGCCCCAGTTCAGCTCCTCGCCGACGAGCATGCCGTCGAAGGCGTTCAGGCCAAGGCCGCCGTACTCGGTTGGCACGTGGAGGTTCATCAGGCCGACCTCGTGCGCCTTCGCGATCACGTCGACCGGATGCCGCATGGCGACGTCGCACTCCGCGGCCTGCGGGCGGATCTCCTTGGAGGCGAACTCGCGCGCGAGGGCGCGCAGCTCCTTCTGCTCGTCCGTAAGGGCGAACGAGACGCCGCCCGTCGCCTGCTCTACCGTCGCCATGCCCTGCTCCTGACCGTTCCGCGATTTGATTGACTAGTCAGTCAATCAGCCTAGCCGGGTCAACGGCACAGGGCAAGCTAGCGAGGGACATGGGCAAGATCTTCGACGGAATCGACGACAAGCTCGCGGCCTGGATCGGCCGCCAGCGGCTCTTCTTCGTCGCCACCGCCCCCAACGACGGCGGTCACGTCAACCTCTCGCCCAAAGGCCCGATCGGTTCCCTGCGCGTGGTCGACGAGCGAACCGTCGAGTACGATGACCACGTCGGCAGCGGCGCGGAGACCGCCGCGCATCTGCGCGAGAACGGCCGCATCTGCCTGATGCTCTGCGCCTTCGATGGGCCGCCGCGGATCGTGCGCCTGCACGGCCGCGGCGAGGCGGTGCCGGCGGCCGATCCCGCTGACGGCGTGCGCGGCGTGATCCGCGTCCACGTCGATCGGATCGCCGACTCGTGCGGCTACGGGGTGCCGCTGATGGAGTACGTCGGCGAGCGCCCGCAGCGCGAGCTGTGGCTCGACCGCAAGGGCCCGGACGGCCTGCGCGACTACGTGCGCGAGAAGAACGGCACGTCGATCGACGGCCTGCCCGCGTTCGGCCGCGCGGACGCTTAGAGCTCCCCGTCCCAGTAATCGACCGCATCACCGAGGCGGAAGAGGATGTTCTGGGGCCAGACGCCGATCTTGTCCGAGTCCGGATAGACCGCCACCGCCGGCTCGCCCTTGTTCGAGAGCATCGCCACCCGCACACGCTCGTCGGTGCGGTTCGTCACCTTGTGGGCGCCTGCCTCGCCGTCCGGGAAGAACGCGACGTCCCACGGCTGCAGCTCCTGCTCGCCCTCGGGCGTCCGCAGCACGGGCCGTCCCGTGAGCACGATCAGCCACTCCTCGAACCCGACCTCGTAGTGGTACGGGCAGATGCTCTGGCCCGGCGGCAGCTCGTACACGGAGAGCCCGAGCTGCTCGGCGCCGATCAGCGGTCCGATCCGCTTGTAGAGGACGTGGTAGCCGGCCGGATCGTCGTCGTCCTCCGTGAGCTCGACGTCGAAGAGGTTGACGTCGCTCACGTCTCGCCGTCCCAGTACTCGCGCTCGTCCCCGAGCTCGAAGCGCCGCTCGAACCCGCGCCCGCTCACCTTGATCTTGCCGCTGTCCGGATACACCGCGACGTCGAAGTGACCCGGCGCCGACGACGGCATCGCGAAGCGGGCCGTCACGTCGCCGTCGTTCCGCACCGCGTGCGCTCCGTCCGCGCCGGCCGGGAAGCAGGCCACGTCGCCTGCATGCAGCGTCCGCTCGCCCGCCGGCGTCCGCACGACGACCTCGCCGGCGATCACGATCACCCACTCCTCCTCGCCGAGCTCGAAGTGGTACGGCCACGCCGACTGACCCGGCGGCAACTCGTAGATACCCAGCCCGGTGAGGACGGCGCCGACCCGCGGCGTCAGGCTCGCCCGCGAGAACTCATGCCCCGGCGGCGCGCCCTCCATCTCGTGCGGCAACGCTTCGAGCTCGAGCAGGTTGAAGACATAGTTCACGCAGCCATTCCAGCACTTGTGACGTCGACGACGGTCACGACTGCGCGCTCGACGTCCTCCTCCTCCGCCGGCAGCTGCCCGAGCACCCAGCCGGTGAGGATCTCCTCCAGCGCCCCGTAGAACGCCGTGGCCGCGAACCCCACCTCGACGTCGGCCCGCACCTCGCCACGATCGCGCGCCGACTCGACGATCCGCCGCAAGGCGAGGAACAGGCCGCGAATCTCGTCCACACGTTCGCCGACTTCGGGGCTGCGGCCTACCTCCCGCACGAGCACGCGCACGAGCTCCGGTGTGACGAGCCACGAGCCGAGATAGATGCGGGCGAACCGGCGCAACTGCTCGCGGAACGGCACGCCAGAGACCTCGATGCGCTCCGTCTCGCGGACCAGGATCGACCACGTCTCGCGGAAGATCGTCTCCAGCACTTCCTCCTTCGAGCGGAAGTAGTGGTAGAGCAATCCGTGGGCGACCCCCGCCTCGTTCGCGATGTCGCCGACGCGGGACGCGTGGAACCCCTTCGCCGCAAAGACGCGTACAGCCGCCTCGAGGAGCTCGGCCCTCCGATCCGCAGTCCGCTCAGACACGACCCGCGGCAGCATAATCCGCCGACGATGAAACCCCTAGAGGGGATTACCGTCGCCGATCTGACCCGCTACCTCCCCGGGCCCTTCGCGAGCCGCGAATTGCAGCGCCTGGGAGCGCAGATCGTCAAGATCGAGCCGCCCGAAGGCGACCCCGCGCGGCACGCGTCGCCCGGCCCCTACGAGGCGCTGAACGCCGGCAAGGAGATCCTTTCCTGGGACGCGCGCAGCGAGCCACCGCCCCGCGCCCTGCAGGAAGCCGACGTCGTCCTCGAGGGCTTCCGCCCCGGTGTCTGGGAGCGCCTCGGCGTCGAGCTGGCACCGTCGGCGATCCTGTGCTCGATCACCGGCTTCGGCGCTGACGGGCCGCGCGCGCAGCAGGCGGGCCACGACCTCAACTACCTCGGCTACGCGGGCGCCCTCGCCGACACCGCTCCGGCGCTGCCGCCCGTCCAGGTCGCGGACCTCGCGGCGGGCGCGCAGGCCGCGGTGATCGAGATCCTCGCCGCGCTGATCGAACGGCAGCGAACAGGGAACGGACAGCGAATCGTGATCTCGATGACGCACGGCTCGCACGCCCTCGTCGCGCACCGCCTGAGCGGCGAGGTCGTGCCGCGGCTGCTCACCGGCGGCGCCGCCTGCTACCGGATCTACGCCACCGCCGACGACCGCTACCTGACGGTCGCTGCGCTCGAGCCGAAGTTCTGGCGCCGCCTCTGCGAGCTGCTCGAGCGGCCCGACCTGGTCGACCGCGCGTTCGAGCCCGAGCTCGCCGAGCTCGAACAACTCTTCCGGACGCGCACGCTCGCGGACTGGCTCGCGCTGCTCGAGCACGAGGACACCTGTGTAGGCCCGGTGCTGTCGCTGGCCGAGGCGGCGCGCGAGCTCGCATGAAGACGGCCGCAATCGCCTTCGCCCTCTTCGGCATCCACATCGGCCCGCACCGCGTGGTCCCCGTGGGCTACGCGCCTGCCTGGAGCCCGAACGCGGAGCGGATCGCCTACGTGACGCGCGGCGACCTGTGGGTCGCCGACGTCGACGGGACGCACCGGGCTCGACTCGCGAAGGACGCCGACCAGCCGGCCTGGTCGCCGAACGGGCGGCGGCTGGCCTTCGTCCGCGACGGCTCGGTCTGGACGATCCGCGCCGACGGGCTCGACGAGCGCCGCCTCGCACGCGGCGCGCATCCGGACTGGTCACCGGACGGTGAGCGGCTCGCGTTCGATCGCGACGAAGAGGTCTACACGGCGCGCTGGTGGTACGGGGGCGCGCAGCGCCACGTCGCCACCGGAATCGAGCCCGCCTATGCCCCGGACGGGCGCATCGCCGTCGTGCAAGACGGGAAGATCGTCGTCCGCGGCAACGTCGTCGCCGAGGGCGAGACGCCTGATTGGTCTCCGGACGGCCGGCTCGCCTGGGAGCGCGACGGGATGATCTACGTCGCCGGCCGCCCGTACCGCCGCGGCTGGCAGCCGGCGTGGCGGCCGCCGCGTCGCGTCGAGGAGCTCCTGCCGGACTTCGAGCAGCGGGCGCCGACGGGTCTGAAGGTCGCCGGCGGGCCGGGCCGCTGGCTGCTCGGTTTCACCTCCCTCGTCGACAACCTCGGGCCCGGCAGCTCGGTCATCGTCGGCGTCCGCGCGCCGGGACTGCCGCGCATGGACGCGAGACAGCTCGTCAGGCTGGCCAACGGGAGGACGCGGGTCTACGACGACGTCGCGCAGCTTCGCTACACGAACTCGCCTCCGCACCACCACTGGCACCTGATGCGGTTCGACTCGTTCGCGCTGACGACCCTCGAGGGCCGCACGCTGGTGCGCGACCGCAAAGCCGGCTTCTGCCTCGCCGACCACTGGGGCGCGGCACCCGGCCGCTACCCCGGCCGCCATCCGGTCTTCCTCGGCGACTGCAAGCAGTACCACCCGGAGGCGACGCGGGTCACGATGGGCACCTCGCCCGGCTACACAGACCGCTACCCGGCGTTCTTCCACGGCCAGAACGTCGACATCACGAACGTCCCGGCCGGGACGTACGACCTGATGCACCGGGTGAACGCGGAGCTGCGGCTACACGAGCTGCGCTACGACAACGACACCGCGTCCGTGCGCATCAGGCTCACCTGGCGGCACGGCACGCCGTCGGTGCGCGTCCTAGGCTCCTGCCAGGCGTCGGCCGCCTGCTAGGTGCCAGGCGCCGAGGGCGAGCACGAACGCGGCGCCGGCCGCGATCACCAGCGCCTGCGCCGCGATCCCGAACGCGATCGCGTCCTCGCTGCGCACGCCGGCCGCGATCAGGATCGCAGCACCCGCGCCGGCCTGCATCGCCGCACCCGCGGGGGCGACCGGAAGCACCGCGGAGGCCGCCGACGCGCAGACGAACGCGAGTGCGAGCGCGTAGTCGAACCCGAGGCCGAGCGCCGCCAGCAACACGAACGTCGCCAGCGAGCGCAGGAGCCACGAGAGGACGACGGCGACCCAAGCCCAGAGCGCCTCGCGGCGCGGGGTGGCGTGCTCGCGCAGCCAGCTACCCACCCGGAAGCGCGTGACGAACCCGAAGCGTGCGATCCGCGGCAGCGCGAGCACGAGCGCGGCGGCGGCGATCCCCGCCGCGACGACGACCGCCAGTCCGACCTGCAGCCAGCCGCCGAGATGAACGGCGGCGAGCGCAACGGCCGCGAGCGGCGTCATCGCCGCGCTGTCGATCAGGCCGAGCACGAACAGAGAAAGAGCGACCGCGCCGAAGCTCGCAGTGCGGCGCCGGCAGCGACGCACGACCGCGACGCGGATCACCTCGTCGCAGCGGCCCGGCAGCGCGATGCCGCCGACCGAGGCTGCGCCACCCGCGGCGGCGAGCGTCAGGACGGCCGGGCGCTGCTCATCGCTGAACAGGCGCTGCCAGCCCCACGCCTTGGCGGCGTAGGCGCCGACGAAGATCAGCGCGGCGGCCGCGACGAGCCACAGGTTCGCCCGGTGCAGAGGCCAGCCCGTGCGTGCGAAATGCCGCGCCACGAGGCCGAGCGTGGCCAGGGCGACCAGGACGAATACGGAGTTGAGGAGTCGCTTGAGCGTCAACGGTCAGGGGCGCTATCGGCAGTCGCGCCACCGACCTGCATCCCTCACGTTGTAGCGTCTTTGTCGTCTCCCTGCGGCAGAAGCCGGTCGGAGATGCCGCCGAGCGCCCGAGTCAACTCACTCGGGATCACCCAGACCTTGTTCGCGTCGCCCTGCGCGATCTGGGGCAGCACCTGCAGGTACTGGTAGGCGAGCAGCTGCGGATCCGGGTTTCCGTCGTGGATCGCCTTGAAGACGGTCGTGATCGCCTCCGATTGGCCCTGGGCGGCCAGGATCGCCGACTGCTTCTGCCCCTCGGCCTTGAGGATCGCCGCCTGCTTCTCGCCTTCCGCCTGGAGGATCTGCGACTGCTTCACACCCTCCGCCTGCAGGATCGCGGCCCGCTTCTCGCGGTCGGCACGCATCTGCTTCTCCATCGTGTCCTTGATCGACGGCGGCGGATCAACCGCCTTCAGCTCCACGCGGTGCACACGGATGCCCCACTTGCCCGTCGCGTCGTCGAGGATGCCGCGCAGCTGGTCGTTGATCGAGTCGCGTGACGTGAGCGTCTGCTCGAGCGTCATGCCGCCGATGACGTTGCGCAGCGTCGTCACGGTCAGCATGTCGATGGCGTCGACCGGATTGGCGATCTCATACGTGGCCGCCTTGGGGTCGGTGATCTGGAAGTAGATGACCGTGTCGATGTTGACGACGAGGTTGTCCTCCGTGATCACCGGTTGCGGCTCGAACGACACCACCTGCTCGCGCAGGTCGAGGAGCGGGCGGACGCGGTCGATGAACGGCATCACGAGCGTCAGGCCCGGCGTCAGCGTGCGCGAGTAGCGACCGAGCCGTTCGACGACGCCGGCGCGCGCCTGCGGGATCACGCGCACGGTCTTCGCGAGCACGATCAGGATGAAGAGCGCGATCACACCGAGCACGATCAGGGCTGCCACTTGAAGCTCCTCCTATTCGGCCACGAGGGCGGTGGCGCCCTCGATCTGGATGACGTCGACCGTCTGGCCCTCGGCCAGCACCTGGTCGTCGAGATACGAGCGGGCGCTCCACTCCTCGCCCCCGATGCGGACGCGGCCGCCGTGCCGGTCGACCTGGCGCGTGACGACGCCCTTGCGGCCGACGAGCGCGTCAGTGCCAGTCCGCGAGAGCGCCGGCAGGCGCACGTGGCGGCGTGCGATCGGGCGCAGGATGCCGAGCGACGCGATCGAGCAGACGATGAACACGATCAGCGAGCCGAGGCCGCCCGCCCCGAGCAGGGAGGCCACCGCGGCGGCGCCGGCGGCAAGCGCGACCGGGCCGAGGAAGAACATCCCCGGCGTCAGGATCTCGCCGACCGCGAGGCCGACGGCCACCAAGCCCCACACGAGCCAGCCCACGTGTCGGACTTTAGATGGCCGGTTCTCGGATTGGGTGCTTCCGGGGAGGGTCTGCACCAAGCAGCGTGGCCGACTCGACCGGTGGCAAGGCTGGATAAGCCTTGGTGCCGGGCGAGGCGGGCGCGATGCGCCGCGTGCAGGCCCCCATCCGGGAGTGCGCAAGCCGGGGACCGGTCATCTACATCAGGCCTAAGGCGGCAGAGAGCCCGCGCAGGTCGGTCAGGCGATCGGCGACCTCCGGATGCCGCTCGTCGCGGTCGAGCAGCACGGCCCGCATCCCGACGGCGCGCGCGCCCTCGACGTCGTCCTCGATCGAGTCACCGACCATCGCCGCCTCGTCCGCGGCGACGTCGAGCAGCTCGAGCATGCGCCGGAAGATTGCCTCGTGCGGCTTGGTCTTGCCGTGCGCGCGCGACGTGAGCACGGCGTCGACCTCCAGCGCGTGGTGCGCGACGAACCGCTCCAGATCCCGTGCGGTGTTCGACAGCAGCCCGATCTTCAGGCCGCGCGCGCGCAAGTCGGCGAGCACCGGCAGCACGTCGTCGAACA
>JBKPRG010000151.1:0-10515 GCA_046765815.1 Actinomycetota bacterium | reverse complement strand
ATCGAGCTCGCACGTGTCGATGCGGCCGCCGTCCGGCAACGCCGCGGCCATCGACAGGGCCGAATGGCCGCTGAACGTGCCGATCTCGAGCACGCGCTGCGGCCGCCCGGACCAGACCAGCATCTCGAGCAGTCGCCCCGCGACGGGGCCGGTGAGCATCTGCGCCGAGCCGAGCTCGCCGCGCGTCTCCTCCGACAGCTCCGCGAGCAGGTCTTCGTGCGGCGAGGTGGCCCGCTCCACGTAGTCCTCGATGCGCGGATCGATGATGTCCACTACGAGCGCTCCACCCTCGACCCGCCGACGATCGCATCCGTGCCGTCGTCGTAGCGCACCCACGCCTTGCCCTTGCCGTCGTAATCGGGTGACCAGACGATCAGCGTCGCGTCGCGGCCCGCCACGCGCACGAGCTCGGTTCCCTCCGGCTCGACGCCCCGCCAGACGCGGACGAACGGGTTCTGCTCCCACTCGCGCCCGATCGTCGTCTCGTCGGTGTGCCCCGGCAGCACGCGCCGGTCGGGCGGCATCGACATGTAGACGTCCATCACGGCGCTCTTCACTTGCTCGTAGTCGCCGCCTCCGACTGCGTCTTTGAACAACGTGTCGCCGGAGAAGACGGTCGCGTCGTTGACCACGAACGCGACCATGTCGTCCGAGTGCCCCGGCGTCGGGATCGCCTCGATCCACAGATCGCCGCTCTCCAGCGACTCGCGCGCGACCGGGACGCCGAGCTCGCTCTCGTTCGCGACGTGATCCGGATGCGAGTGCGTCCGGAACACGTGCGTCGGCGTGACCTGCCACTCGTCAACCGTGCGGAGCAAGGGCTCGATCGGGGCGCCGGAGTCGACGAACACCGCCGTTCCGCCGTGCTCGTCCGCCACCAGGTAGGCGTTCGAAAGCCAGTTCGGATCCATGCTTCGAGCGACGAGCACACCGCTAGGCTAACCGGCGCACCCAACTGAGGAGTGAGACCACCATGCCGGGCCTGATGTCACGCCTGACCCTGATCATCAAAGCGAAGTTCTCGAAGGCGCTCGACCGCGCCGAGAATCCGAACGAGACGCTGGACTACTCGTACGAGGAACAGCTGCGGCAGCTGCAGAACGTCAAGCGCGGAATCGCGGACGTCACGACTGCGAAGAAGCGGCTCGAGTTGCAGTACACCGGCATGCAGCAGCAGGTCGAGAAGCTGGACGGGCAGGCGCGGCAGGCGCTCCAGGCCGGGCGCGAGGACCTGGCGCGGGAAGCGCTCACGCGCAAAGCGGCTGTGCAGACACAGCTCGACGGGATCATGCAGCAGGGACAGCAGCTCGAGGCTCAGCAGCAGAAGCTGATCGAGGGCCAGCGCACGCTGCAGACCAAGGTCGAGTCCTTCCGCACGCAGAAGGAGGTCATCAAGGCGCAGTACTCGGCCGCCGAGGCGCAGGTGCGGATCGGCGAGGCGGCGACCGGGATCGGCGAGCAGATGGCCGACGTCGGCATGGCGATCCAGCGCGCCAAGGACAAGACCGAGCAGATGCAGGCCCGCGCGAACGCGATCGACGAGCTCAGCGCGTCAGGCGCGCTCGAGGACTACACCGCGTCCGGCGACGACATCGACCGGCAGCTGGCGCAGATCTCGCAGTCGGGGCAGGTCGACGACGAGCTCTCGAAGATGAAGGCCGAGCTCGACAACGGCGAGAAGCCGAAGGAGCTGGCCGGCGGCGAAAGCGAGCCCGCTCAGTGATCGTTCGCTTGATGGGGGAGGGGCAGTACCGCGTTGACGACGCGGTTGCCGCGCGGCTCAATGAGCTCGACGACGAGGTTGCGAAGGCTGTCGCCGCGCAGGACGAGGCGGCGCTCTGGCGCGGCCTGCAGGCCCTCGCCGACGAGGTGCGCGAGCGCGGCGAGCGGCTCGACGACAGCGAGCTGCTTCCCTCCGACGCGATCATCCCACCCGAGGATCTCTCCCTCGAAGAGGCGCACGAGCTGCTCGAGGGTGAGGGATTGATCCCCGACATCACGCCGGCGTGAGCCGGGAGATCGTCCTCGCGGCACGGCCGGAGGGCGTGCCCCAGGAGTCGGACTTCGAACTGCGCGAGTCCGCGGACGTATCGCCCGGCGACGGCGAGGTGCTCGTCCGCAACGTCTTCGTCTCGGTCGATCCGTACATGCGCCCGCGCATGACCGGCGTCCAGACCTACGTGCCCGGCTACCAGGTCGGCGACCCGATCGACGGCGGCGCGGTCGGTCGCGTCGTCGAGTCGCGCGACGATGCGTTCGCGTCCGGGGACTGGGTCTTCTCGCAGCTCGGCTGGCGCGAGCAGGGCGTGGTTGCCGGCAAGCGTTTGCGCAAGGTGGATCCCTCGTCGCCGTCGAGCGCTCTCGGCGTGCTCGGCATGCCCGGCTTCACGGCGTGGATCGGGCTTGTCGAGATCGGCGAGGTGCAGGAGGGCCAGACGATCTACGTCTCGGGCGCCGCCGGCGCGGTCGGCAGCGTTGCCGCGCAGATCGCGAAGCTCAAGGGGCTGCGCGTGATCGGCAGCGCCGGCACCGCCGAGAAGGTCGAGTGGCTGCGCTCGCTCGGGATCGAGGCGTTCGACTACCGCGAGACGAGGCCGAAGGACGCGTTGGCGGACGGGATCGACGTCTACTTCGACAACGTCGGCGGCGATCAGCTCGAGGCGTCGCTCTTCGCACTGCGGCCGCACGGCCGTGTGATCGCGTGCGGCTCGATCTCCCGCTACAACGACACTCGCGGCGAGCCGGGGCCGCGCAACCTGGCGCTCGTCGTGACGAAGCGCCTGCGCATCCAGGGCTACATCATCCTCGACCACTACGCCCGCTTCCCCGAGTTCCTCGCCGAGGTCGCACCATGGGTCACGGAGGGAAAGCTGCAGGTCCGGGAGACGATCCTGGACGGGATCGAGAACGTGCCGGCGGCGTTCGCCGGCCTCTTCCGCGGCGACAACGTCGGGAAGATGCTCGTTCGCGTCGGGCCTGACGACTAGACTGGCGCGTCGAACAACGCGAGCCAGCGCGTCAGGTCCTGCTCGACGGGCAGCTCCTGCTCCAGCTTCGCCTTCAGCTCGAGCTCCCTCGCGTTGTCGCGCTTCTGGTCGCCGATCGGCACAAACGGCCAGAACGCACCGCGCTTGAAACCGTAGATCCAGTAGACGGGATGCTCGCCGCCGTCGAACTTGAACGTCGCCGCCAGGAGCTGCGAGCCGAAGCCCTTCGCGGTCAGCTCCGAGGCGAGCGCGTGCGCCGCAGCGACGAGATCCTCGAGTTGGGGGTCGTGGACGACGAACCAGTCGAACCCGAACTCGTCGCTCTTCCGCTCGATCTGCGAGCCGGAGGACTGCGCAACCGCCTCCACGAGCTGGTCGACCTCGTCGAACGCGCTGCGGAACTCGCCGGATGATTGCGGCTTGAAGGCGATCGCGGCCGCGCCGGCAGTCTTCATGCCGAGCTCGGTCTCCATCGTCACCGCCGCCGTCGTCAGCGAGAAGAGACGGTCGTCTCTCGGCTCGGCCAGCTTCTTGCGACCGAAGAGGACGTCGCGCAACCCCATGCCGGGAAAGCTAGCGGCCGTTGTGCCGACTGCGGAGCGGCCGTACACTCCCGACGGGAGGGTCGATGTCGGTAGGCGTCCCGAGCAGGACGATCACGCTCCTCTTCACTGACATTGAGGAGTCGACGAAGCTGCTCCGTGAGCTCGGCGAGGGTTATGCCGAGCTGCTTGCCGAGCATCGCCGGGTGCTACGCGAGGCGTTCGCGCTCAATCGCGGGCGGGAGGTTGACACACAAGGCGACGCGTTCTTTTGCGTCTTCGACAGCGCCCACGACGCGGTCGCGGCTGCCGTCGCCGCCCAGCGGGCGCTGACCGGCCCCGACTGGCCGCTGCAGACGCACGTGCGTGTTCGGATGGGAATTGATACGGGTGAGCCTGCCGCCAGCGGCGACGCCTACATCGGGCTCGCAGTCCATCGCGCCGCCCGGGTCTGCTCGGCCGCCAACGGGGGTCAGGTGCTGCTTTCAGCCGCGTGCGGCAGCGTGCTCGGCGAAGAAGAGATTGAAGGAACCGCGGTGCGCGACCTGGGCGAGCATCGACTGAAGGACTTCGACCGCCCTGAGCGGCTCTACCAGCTCCTGATCGACGGCCTGCCGTCCGACCTGCGCCGGCCACGCACGGGAGTCGAGCAGGGCTCGAACCCTGTGGTGTTCACGGGCGACGAAGATCGGCTCGCGGAGGCCGTAGAGGCAGTTGTTGCGCCGGCGGACCCATCGTCCGAGAGGGTCGGCGGCGCAGCCCGTCGTTGGAGTCGAAACATCCCGCAGGCGGCAGCCGCGGTCGCGCGAAACCCGCTCGACCTGAGCATCCTGGCCCTGCTCGCGGTCATCGGCGCCGCCTACACGCCGTGGTTCTTTGCGATCGCGATCGGTGCAGCTGTCGCCATGGTTGCGTTGAAGGCCCGTAGGCGGCGCCGCGTCGTGGTCGACTCGATGGGGCTGCGTCTGTACGCGCTGCGCGCCCTGGCACCAGACGAGGATCTCGCCGACCGCGTGAAGGAGTTGGGTGCCCTGCTCGTTCGGGCCGGGATGGCGACGCGCGAGGCCGACGACTGCCTCGCCCAGTACGACCGGCACGCCCTCGCCCAGGACTTGCACAATCGGCGCGCGACCGCGATCTCGGCTGCCGACGGCAGACGAATCGACTCGCTCGCGCAGGCCCTCGACGCGCTCGACACCCTCGTTGAGCGGCGGCGGTCCCTCACGCGCGTCGTGCAGGAGGTTGAGGCGCGCGAGAACGAGATCCGATCCGACCTGTTCAGGGTCCGCCTCCGTCACCTGCCGAGGGAAGCGCTCGCGTCCACACTCGTCTCCGTCGAGGCCGATCTCGAGGATGCCGTTACCGCCCTGCAGCAGGAGTTGGTGAGTGCGAGGACGCTCATTGCGTCGGACATCGCGCGTCGACCGCGCCGCCGCGGAAGTCACTTCCAGTTCTGGCCCCAGGCTGACGCTCGCCCGGCGTCCCTTGGCAACCCTGGCTTGGAGAGGGCTCAGCGAACGTGGTCCGAAGCGTTCCTCGGACGGCCCCGGCGCTAACGAATTAGGCGACCGGGCGGCCCATCTCGCGGGCGATCTCCGCGAGGGCCGCGATCCGCTTCTCGAGCGGCGGGTGATCCATGAACAGCTCGGCGGTCGCGCCCTTGACCCGCGCCGGGATGATGAAGAAGGCGCTCATGCCCTCGACCTGGCGCAGGTCGCGATTCGGGATCAGCGTCATCTGCGACGAGATCTTCTGCAGCGCGCTCATCAAGTACTCGGGTGCGCCGGTGATCACCGCCGAGCCGCGGTCGGCCGCGTACTCGCGGTAGCGCGAGATCGTGCGGATCAGGACGTAGCTGATGATGTAGGTCAGGATCGAGACGGCGAACACGATCAGCCAGATCGGCGGCCCGTTGTTGTCGCGCCGGTCGCCCCCGCCGAACATGCCGGCGTAGAGGCCGAAGCGCGTCAGCAGCGCCGCGAGCATGGCGAAGAAGCTGGCGACGGTCATGATCAGCACGTCGCGGTTGGCGATGTGCGACAGCTCGTGGGCAAGCACGCCCTCGATTTCCTTCGGCTCGAGCCGCTCCCACAGCCCCGTCGTGACACACACTGCTGCGTGCTTCGGCGAGCGACCCGTCGCAAACGCGTTCGGCACAGGCGTGTCCATGATCGCGACCTTCGGCTTCGGCAGGTCGGCCATTGCGCAGAGGCGCTCGACCATGTCGTGCAACTGCGGTGCCTCCTCGCGGCTCACGACCTTGGCACCGGCAGCTCGGAGCGCGAGCTTGTCGGACGTGTAGTACTGGAAGAACGCGAGGGCGATGATGATGACGAGCATCGGCGCCAGGCCGACGCCGAGGAACTGCAGCAACACCAGCCCGAAGATGACGTAGAGCAGCCCGAGCAGGCCGCCCGTCAGCAGCATGCGGAGCGTCAGCCCCGTGTCGCGCCCGTAAGACCTGCGCTTCATCGGCCGCATTGTAGGCGGGGGGTGCGACGTGCCGCTTCGACTTAACGACCGCTCAACCTCCCGATAGACTCCGCGCTCGTGCGCCGCCTGCTGCCCGCTGTGCTCGTGCTGCCACTGCTGCTCGCGGCGGCCGGCTGCAACACGTCGAAGCCCGGCGGCAGCGTTACGACGGCCACCCCAACCAAGGTTGTCGGCGCCGTGCCGAAGGCACAGACGGCGACCGTCCCCGCCCAGTACAAGAACGGTGACCCGGTCGCCGGCAAGAAGGTCTTCCAGACAGGCCCGTGCGCTGGTTGCCACACGCTCGCCGACGCCGGGACGCACGGCAATGTGGGCCCAAACCTCGACCAGGCGAAGCCGCCACTCTCTTTGGTCGTCGACCGCGTCGTGAACGGCAAGGGCAACATGCCGAAGCTCAAGGGGACGCTCTCGGACAAGCAGATCGCCGACGTCGCCGCCTACGTCGTCAAGGCGACCGGCGGCAACCCGAGCGGCTGAACCTCCCCGAGAACTTCCCGCGCGACGTCAAGGTCGTCGCGACCGACTTCGACCGCACGCTCGTCTGGCACGACGGCATCCTTCGACCGCGCACGCTCGCTGCACTGCAGCGCGCGCGCGAGGCGGGACTGCACGTGATCGTCGTCACCGGCCGGATGGTGCAGTCGGTGCGACGCGCGCTCGCGCCCGCGGGGTTGCATGACCCGGTCATCTGCTACCAGGGCGCGGTCGTCGTCGACGGCGACGGCACCTGGCTGCGGCACGAGCCGATCCCGTTCGAGCTTGCGCGCGAGGCGCTCGTCTTCGCGGCCGGCGAGGGTTACAGCCCGAATGTCTACGTCGGCGACGAGCTGTACGTCTCGACCGTCACGCCCGAAGCGCGCAACTACGCGGAGTTCCAGCACCTGCCGATCCACCCCGTCGGCGATCTGCTCGGCTGGCTGGCCGAGCCGCCGACGAAGCTCGTCCTCGTCGGCGACCCGGAAGCACTGGACGCCGTCGAGGCGCGCGCGAAGGCCGCATTCGAGGGCCGGCTGTACATCTCGAAGTCGCTGCCGTACTTCCTCGAGTTCGCCGCCGACGGCGTGACGAAGGGGGCGGGGCTCGACTTCCTCGCAGGTCACATGGGCTTCACGCGCGAGGAGACGATCGCCTTCGGCGACGGCGAGAACGACGTCGAGCTCGTCGAGTGGGCGGGCTTCGGGATCGCCGTCGAGAACGCGCACGAGCGCGTGAAGGCGGTCGCCGACTGGATCTGCCCCAGCGCCGAGGACGAAGGCGTGGCCCAGGTTCTCGAGTCCCTAGACTCGAAGCCATGATCGACCTCAAGGCCGCACGCAACGATCCGGAGACGATTCGCGCCGCGCTCGAGCGGCGCGGCGCGGGCGCGGCGTTCGACGAGCTGCTCGCCGCCGACGAACGCTGGCGCGCGCTCGTGCCGCGGGTCGACGAGCTGCGCGCGCGGCAGAAGCTCGACGGCAAGCCGACGCCGGAGCAGCTCGAGGAGCTCAGGCGCGTCAAGGGCGAGCTGAAGGAGGCGGAGGAGCAGCTCGCCGCCGAGGAGGCGCAGCGGGAGGCCGCGCTCGCGAAGGTGCCCAACGTCCCGGATCCGTCGGCCGCCGACGGCTTCACCGACGAGGACGCGATCGTCGTCAAGGAGTGGGGGGAGCCGCGGACGCCCGATCCGGCACCCGAGCACCTCGAGCTCGCGAACTACGACATGGAACGCGGGGCGAAGGTCTCGGGCGCGCGCTTCGGCTTCATCATCGGCGACGCCGCGCGTCTGTCACTCGCCTTGTACCGCTTCGCGCTCGATCGCCTGATCGAGGGCGGCTTCACGCCGGTATTGCCCCCGGTGCTGGTGCGCGAGGACGCGATGTACGGCACGGGGTTCTTCCCGTCGGAGAAGACCGACTACTACGCGATCCCGGAGGACGGGCTCTTCCTCGTGGGCACCTCCGAAGTGCCGCTGATCGCGATGCACATGGGCGAGGTCCTGGAGCAGCTGCCGATCCGCTACTGCGCGTTCTCCTCGTGCTTCCGGCGCGAGGCCGGCGCGGCCGGCAAGGACACGCGCGGCCTGTTCCGCGTGCACCAGTTCCAGAAGGTCGAGATGGTCGTCTACATCGAGCCGGGCGAGTCGTGGGACGAGCATGAGCGCCTGCTCGCGCTCGAGGAGTCGCTCGCGCAGGAGATCGCGGTGCCGTACCGCGTCGTCAACAGCGCGGTCGGCGATCTCTCGAGCGCAGCCGCCAAGCGGTACGACATCGAAGCCTGGTTCCCGTCGCAGGAGCGCTACCGCGAGATCACGTCCTGCTCGAACACGACCGACTACCAGGCGCGGCGCTCCGGCATCCGCTACCGCACCGGCGGCAAGCAGCTCGAGACGCCGCACACGCTGAACGGCACCGCGGTCACCGACCGCTGGGCGCTGGCGATCCTCGAGAACTTTGGCGGCGACGTGCCCGAGGTGCTGCAGGGCTACGGGGCGCCGGCGCGCGTCACGAAGTAACGCGCGCCGGCTCCGCCAGAGCTACGGCGTGAAGTCGAGAGCCGCGGTGAAGACCTCCTCCCGCGCGCCCAGGTCGATCACGGCCTGGCGACGGTCGGTCCACACCGGGCGGACGATGCCGTTCAGCGCGGCGATGAATTCGTAGTCGCCGTACTGATTGCCGAGATTGACGCTCGGCGCGCAGCACGATTCATCCGTCGGCGCGTTGGCGATCGCCGACTTCGTGTAGGTCGCACCCCCGTCCGTCGAACGGGCGAGCGTGTAGATGGTCGAGGTGTTGTCCTTCGTCCCCGTGTCGTAGTAGGCGACGTTGATCGACCCGTTCGACGGATCGACCGCCAGCCACTGGTTGAACTGGTCGCCGCCGGCCGGCACTTGCTTGGTCGTCCAGTTCGTGCCGCCGTCGGTCGAAGTGGCGACGAAGACCTTCACGCCGCCGGCGGTGTCGTCGGTGTAGCTGCAGTACAGCTTCGTCGAGTACGCGCCGCACGCCGGATAGACGAGTGCGCCGCGCACCGCTTGCGCCGCCGGGTCGAACTCGAAACCGCCCACGAGTGAGATGACGTGCGGCGAGCTCCACGTGGCGCCGCCGTCGGTCGACGAGGCGTCGGCGATCACGAGGTGCGCGTAGTCCTGCCACGCCACGTGCAGGGTGCCGTCCGGGGCCACGTACGGGTCGGCGCCGATGCCGCCGGTCCGGCCGGTGAAGTTGCCGCTCACGGAAACCGGGGCACTGAACGTGGCGCCCCCGTCATCCGAGTACGACAACACGACGTTGTTGCCGTTCTTCTCCGACGACGAGCTTCCGCTCGCGTTGTCCCAGGCGACGTAGACGCGGTTGTGATGGTGGAGCCCGCCCGTGCCGGTGTCGACGGTGATCATCGGCTTGTCGTTGAAGTGGCTCTCACCGGTGTTGAGGTTGAAGTACGTCACCGCGTTGTCCGGCCACGTCAGGCCGCCGTCCGTCGAATGCGCAACGGCCATCTCGGTGCCGTTGATCGCGCCGCCGGTCGAGAAGAAGACGATGATGTAGGAGTAGTACGCGACGCCGTTGGAATCGAACGCGACGCCCGGGTCGGAGCCGAAGTCGAACCCGTTCTGCGTGCGCGGAGGCGGCAGCGGCAGGTCGACGCCGGTGAACGACGCGCCGCCATCGAGCGACGCCATCGCGCGCATCGGCAGCCGCTGAATCTCGTTCGAGCCGGCGAGCACGTTGCTCGGCGTCTTCGGATTGATCGCGATCGAGGTCTCGCTCTGCGAGCCGCACTCGTGGCTCGCGTCGATGTTGTTGCCGAACGCGGGGACGGTGATGTTCCCGCTGTTGCTCGAGCAGAGCGGCGGATCGCCGCTCGTTACGGCGAGGTACTTCTCGTACCACGACGCCCCTTCGAAGTTCTTGAGGTTTCCTGCGACTGCCGGTGCTGCCCCCGCAACGAGCACCGATGCGACAGCCGCCACAGCCAGGACGAACCTGCGCATGCTCATCTCCCCAGAAGTAGGTGGACGATTGAACGGTGGCATATCAGATCCGATACCGCAATGCCGCTGGGTGATCGAAAGCCAGGTACAAAGAGGGCCGCGGCGGGGTGCCGGAGCGGTCGAACGGGTCGGTCTTGAAAACCGATGAGGGTTTACGCCCTCCGTGGGTTCAAATCCCACCCCCGCCGTGTCTCGAAAGGTGTCAGACACCTCAGGAAGTGTCTGACACCCAACTACGCGCAGGACGCGGATCGTGGCGCCGACGCGGACCTGGCACGGCTCTTCCGCGGCATGCAGCTAGCGTCTCGGCGTGTCCCCGTCAGGTGTCGTTCGGTACGGCGGCGTTGCCGCGCTCGCCCTCTGGGTCGCGGGGGTCGGCGGCGCGTTCAGCGCGACCGTCAACTGGACGGCGCTCGTCGTCGGTGTCGCGCTGGTGGCGCTAGGCCGCTTTGCCGGTGCGGACTGAGAGGATCTCGGCGACGATCTCGAGCGCGATCTCCGCCGGCGTCTGGCCGCCGAGGTCGAT
>JBKPRG010000150.1:0-17232 GCA_046765815.1 Actinomycetota bacterium | reverse complement strand
CTACGAGCGCACGCGACGAGCCGGGCACGCGCAGCAGCACCGGTCCGTCGGCCGACGCGAGCTCGCCCTCGAGCGCAGCCGCGGCGGCGGCCGGGTCGATACCGGCGACCGGGCCGATCGAGCCGCCGGGAAACGCGTACGAGTACGCGATGGGCTCGCCGTCGCGCAGCCAGACGGTGCGCCGCGCGCTGCGGCTCCAGTAATCGTGATCGACGGAGCGGTCGAAGCCGTACGCGGCAGCGTCGATCGGCGCGAGCTCACCCCGGCCCTGCTCGAGCGGCGGCGCTCCCGGTGTCGGGACACCGGAGAAGACGAGCACCGGTGTCGTCGGCGCCAGACCGCGGCCCGCGTAGAGCGCGTTCGAGATCGGTTGGATCGCGTCGGTGATCGTCCGCCGGCGGGCGAACTCGCCGCCCCAGACGGCATCGAGCAGGCTGCGCCCGAGCCCTCCGCCCTGTGCGTCGGGGGCAATGAAGAGCGAGGCGAGGAACCAGTCGTCGCCGCGCGACCAGGCGGACGCGAAGCCGGTGATCGTCTCGTCGCGGATCGCGACGTGCGAGACGCCCGTGCGCAGGACGTGCTCCTGCTGGGTTGTGAAGACGTCGAACGGAGGCGACGGCGGCTGGAAGCTGTGCGGGAGGTAGACACCGGAGATCGCCGCGAGGAACAGCTCGTGCAGTGCCGGCAGGTCCCCGACGGTCGTGGGGCGAAGCTCCACGGCCGCCGAGAATAGTCATGGCGTCATCCCGTGCTGCTTGTGAAGCGTCACCAGCAGGGTCAACACCACTGAAAGCACGAGCCAAACGAGGAATGTGATGACCACCCAACGTGGCGGCATCACCCGAGCCAGATCAGGGCGTAGACGACACTCGTGTAGCTGAGCCCGGTGACTCTGTTGATCGTCGTGCCGTAGTAGGCGTGACCCTGGACGTACGCCCAGCCCGTCCCGACCCCGCCGTCGAACACCCAGGCCGGGCCGACGTTGCAGAACGCGAAGCCGCTTGTGTCGCAGCCGTGCACCGTAATCGACAGCTCCGTGATGAGGCCGCGGACCTTGCAGTAGTAGACGCTGAGGTAGTGATGCCACCCCGCAATCCCCCAGACGCCGCCGGACTCTTCGCCGGTAACGGTCGCGCATCCGGTCCAGCCGTAGCCGCCACCGTCGCAGGCGGTGCCGCAGATCATGTCGCCCGGCGCCTCCTTCGCCGACGCGACGGCCGGTACCGCCAAGGCGGCCACCACCGCAAGACAGATGAAGAGCTTCCGCACGATTCCTCCCTTCGTTGCCTGACCCACCGACGGTTGCAGGAGAAAACGAACGTGTCTGTGCCAACTCAGTGCCGATAGCGTCACACCGTGGAGGTGCGCGAAGCGCAGCCCGGCGATCTCGCCGACGTCCGCCGGCTCCTGCGCGAGTACGCGAGCGCATTGCCGTTCGCGCTCGACTTCCAGGATTTCGACGAGGAGCTCGCGACGCTGCCGGGCCGCTACGCGCCGCCGGGCGGCAGGTTGCTCGTCGGGAGCCTCGACGGGCGTGTCGTCGGCTGCGTCGGCGTCCGCCGGCTCGACGAGCAGACCTGCGAGATGAAGCGCCTGTTTGTCAACGAGGACGCGCGCGGGAGCGGGCTCGGGCGCGTGCTCGCGGAGGCGTCGATCGCGGCGGCGCGCGGGCTCGGCTACCGGCGCATGCGGCTCGACACGGTGCCGGGGATGGAGACCGCGCAAGCGCTCTACGCGAGGCTCGGCTTCGCCGAGATCGAGCCGTACACCGTCAACCCGGTGCCGGGCGCACGCTTTCTCCAGCTAGAGCTCTGAGACGCGCTCGCGGATCGGATCGAAGTCCGAGTCGTTCTCCGCGAGTTGGCGATAGCTCGAATCGAGCTCGATCGCGCGCCGCAGGTGCGTGAGTGCATCATCCGCTCGCCCGTCGAGCGACTCGTAGCAGGCGAGGTTGTAGAGGACGAGGGGATCCTCGCGTGACTCGAGCACGATCCGCATCGCCTCGACCGCAGAGCCGTACTCCTTCCGCTCGTAGAACGTGTTCGCGCGCCGCGCTGCTTCCCAGCCTGTCCAGATGGTGACCAGCCTCCGCAGCTCCGCGATGGGGGTGGCGTGGTCTTCCACGCGTAGGTCGCAGATGCGATCGATCCCCTCGCGCGACTCGCTGCGCGCGCCGACGCGCTCGACGACGACCGCGGCCGACTGCTGGCCACGCCGGTCACCGCCGGCGGCCTGGCCGGCCTCGAGCGAAGCGACCAGCCGCTCGACGAGCGGCCCCGGCGTGCTCTCAAAGGCGTGCGCCATCGCGTCCACCACCGCCTCGCCGGCCAGGATGTTCCCCTGCACCGCGTAGCCCGCACCGACACGGTGCCCCGCCCACTCGTTGCACTCGGCGCCGGTGAAAGCCGCCGCCCGGCCGTCGGCCGTGACGACGCCGAGCTGGCGCGTCTCGCGTCCCTCGTCCTGCGCCAGAACGCGCTCGAGCGCCTCCTCCGGCGCCGCGCCGCGGGTCAGTTCCTCGAGCGCGCTGGCGCCGTAGACGGCGACGCCCGCCGCCTGCGTCGCGACGGCGCCGACGCCCGCCTGCGCCCACGGCACGACTGAGCCGACCGAGAAGTACTTCGACTGCACGGCGCAGCCGACCTCACCCGCCTCCCGGTCGACGGCGACGATCGAGAACGTCACGCGGGAACTCTACGAAAGGCGAATCCGCGGGTCGACCCAGGCGTACAGCGTGTCGACCACGAGGTTGAACACGAGGACGCACAGCGTCGCGAAGACGACGACGCCCTGGGTTGTCGCGAGATCGACGTTGTCGATCGCGCCGACCGCGAGCTTGCCGAGCCCGGGCAGCCCGTACACGGTCTCGGTGAAGAACGCACCGCCGAGTGCGAGGCCGACGTCCATGCCGAGGATCGTTACCACCGGCAGGAGAGCATTGCGCATGACGTGCAGCCGCAACACGCGCGGCTCCGATGCGCCCTTCGCACGTGCGGTGCGAACGTAGTCCTCACTCAGCGTCTCCATCACAGAGGCGCGGATCATCCGGACGTACGTCGCGGCATAAAGAACCGCGAACGTCGACCACGGCAGAATCAGGTGGTACGCCCACTGGACCGGACCGCCGCAGTCGCCTGACGGCGAGAAGAAATCGCAGTAGCCGCTGATCGGGAACAGATGCAGCTTGAAGCCGCCGAAGTATGCGGCGAGCAGCCCGATCCAGACAGGGTGCGCAGAGATGCCGATCAGCACGCCGATCATCGACAGTCGGTCGAGCAGCGACCTCGGACGAAGCGCGGAGAGGATCCCGATCGGGATCGCGACGAGCAGCCACACGACCATGCCGCCGAAGACGAGCGAGGCTGTGACCGGCGCCGCCTGCAACACCTGGTGCGTCACGTCCTGCCGGTTCGTGAACGAGCGTCCGAGCGACTGGTGTACGACGAGACGGTCGAGGAAGCGCACGTACTGGACGAGCACCGGCTTGTCGACGCCGAGGAAGTGGCGCGCGCGGGCGATGCAGTCTGCGGTCGCACGCTGGCCGCACGCCTGCCGGGCCGGGTCGGCCGGGATGACGAAGAAGATCACGAACGTGACGAGCGTGATCGCGACGAACAGCACGCAGGCCCAGAGCAGTCGACGGACGAGGTACTGGATCACTGACCGCTGCGACGCGCGGCGTCGACGTCAGTTGATCGATCTCGTCGATGCGAGCGGTTAAGCGCCGGTTTACGAGGCGAGCAGCGTCTCGTGCGTGCCGACGCGATCGCAGGCGGCGCGAGCTGCCTCGACGAATGCGGAGGCGTCTGCGCGCGGCGGCTGCATCCGCGACCAGACGACGGCAACGGTTCTGCCGGCGATCAGGCCCGGTTCGAGCTCGAGCACGACGGTCTCTGGCCGGCGTTCGTCGGTCGCCAGGCGCGGCAACAGCGCACCGCCCAGCCCGGCGGCGACAAGTCCTTGCACTGCGGCGCCGGTGCCGGCCTCGAGGACGAAGCGCGGCTCGACTCCGTGGACCCGGAGTTGCTCCTCGACGTGCTCGCGCGTGGGTGCGTGCGCGATCAGCGGCAGTCGAGCGAGCTCCTCGCTCACGAGCGGGCGACGCCTGTCGGCGAGCGGCGAGCCCGCCTGCAGGACGGCGACGAACGAGTCCGCACAGAGCGGGACGGCATCGAGCGGCCCCTTCGGCAGCGGCGTCTCGGCGAGCGCGAGATCGAGCTCACCGCGAATCAGGGCGGCGAGCAGCAACCGGCTGGCCGGGCTCTCGTTGAGCGTCACGGGCGAGCCGTACGCGCGCAGCAACGAAGGCACGAGGCGCGCCAGCAGATCCGGGGTCGCCCCGACGCGGAGCGCCGCCACACCCTCGCCGTCGAGCGCGGCGAGATCGGCCTGCGCCGCCCGGACGCGGGCGATCAGCGCGTCGGCGTGAGCAAGCAGGATCTCGCCCGCCGGCGTCAGAGCGAGCGGCCGCGTGCCCCGCGAACGGTCGATCAGCCGCTTGCCGATCAATCCCTCGAGCGCGGCGATCTGGTGGCTGATCGCCGACTGCACGTAACCGAGCCGCGTCGCGGCCCGTCGGAACGAGCCTTCACGCGCAACCGCATCCAGCGCGACGAGATGGCGCATCTCGATCCCGGCCCACCAGTCGCCCGCCATGAACGCTGTGACGACGGCGATGCGCCGCACGGCTGTGCCTCGAGGACGCATAACACCCTCTTAACAAGGGTACGAAGCACAGCATGAGCGAGACGATCACTGTTGACGTGCCACGTATGAGCGTCGGTAATGACCTCACCGACGCGCTCGCATCGCACGGCCTGCACGCAGAGTTGGTGGAGACCGACGAGGAGTGCGCCCTCCACGTGCGCTTCGCCGGCGACGAACGCGAACGGCTACTCGACGCAGCGACACACGCGATCGAGGCGTTCCTCGCGGAGCAGTCGCTACCGCTCGTCGTCCAACGCGCCGACGGCGGTGCAGTCGTGCGTCCCCCGGGCGACTAGGAGCGGGTGGGGCGCTCTGCGCCGGCGCCCCACCCCCTTGTCGCTCCTACTTGAGACAGGCCGCCGCAAGGTCGACCGTGTAGATCGGGCTGTACGTGAAGCACCCGAACCGCTTGCTCACGAGCATGCGGTTGTTCGCGTTCGACCGCGGTGCCCAGGGCACACCCTGCTTCATGATCGAGACGTCGAGGTTCCCGTAGGCCGAGTACCTCGCGTCGCCGCTCAGCAGTGAGGCCTGCGCCATCCGCTTGTTGAACGACGGGTCGTTGAAGTACGCGAAGTTGTTGTTGTTCGCGTCCTGGATGTTGTCGCCGTCGAGCAGAACGTTGACGAAGTCGTACGGGTCGGCATAGTCGGCGCCCCACGACTCGTCGGCGATGTCGAACGGCTCGCCGCGGGTGCCCTCCTTCTCGAGCTGCACAGCGCGCGGGAGGAGATGCACGTCGACGTTGAGACCGATCTGCTTGAGGTTGAACTGGATGATCTGCGCCCGCAGCGGCGACGCGCCGCGGTTCGACTCGTACAGGACGACGTTGGTGTCACCGGTATGCCCCTGTGCGAGCTTCTGGGCCAGCTTCAGGTTCGGGCCCTTCAGCGGGTACAGATCGGCGTCGCGGAAACCAGCCATGCCCGGAGGCAGGATCTGGTCCGTCCGCTTGCCGGCGAGGTAGCCGGACTGCGAGAGCAGTGCGCGGCGGTCGATCGCGTAGTTGACCGCCTTCCGCAGCGCGACGTTGTTCTTGAAGATGCCGCGCGACGTGTTGAACGCCATGTACGCCGTCGAGAGCAGCGGCTTGACCCAGAACTGGCCCTTGTTGATGCCGTACTTCTGGGCCGCCTCCGCGTATGCGGCCGGCGGGATGCCACTGGACGCGTAGTCGGTCTGACCCGACTGGACGCGCAGGTACGTCGCGTCGAGCGAGTTGCCGATCGTGTAGTCGATCTCGGTCGCGTTGTGCGGCCGCTTGCCCTTGTAGTACGGGTTCGTCTTCAGCACGATCGACTTGTTCGGCGTCCGCGAGGCCACGTAGTACGGGCCTGCCGAGGCCGGCGTGTTGACGCCGTTCGGGTCACGCGGCAAGTCGGGCTTGATCGCACAGAAGAACGGCATCGCGAGCCGCGCCATCAGATCCGGCGCGGCATGCGTCGTCGTGATGATCAGGTGCTTGCCCTTGACTTGCACGCCCGAGACCGGGGTCTTGTCCGCGCCGACGACGTCGCTGATGAAGGCGCCTGCCGGCGACTGCATCTTCGGATCGGCGATCCGGTCGATCGCCGCCTTGAACGACGCCGCTGTGACCGGTGACCCGTCCGAGAACTTCGTGAAGCTCGCGTTGACCGTGAAGTCGTACGTCTTCCCGTTGTTCGAGACCTTTGGGAAGCCTGCCGCCGCCTCGGGGATCAATTGGCTCGACCGCGGCCCGTTCAGGTCGGGATAGTTGACGAGCTTGAGGCACGTCGCGTACTCGAGCTCCCAGCCTGTGGAGAGGTAGCTGAGCGCCGGGTCCGTGTAGTCGATGTCGGTGGTGAGATCGACGTTGAGCGTGCCGCCCGTCTTTGCCTGCCGCGCACCCGCCGACGTCGCGGCGACGAGCGCCACGAGCGAGACAACGAGCGCGGCTGCGATCGTAGAACGCATCCGCACCTTCCTTTCGAGTGGTGTCGGACGCTGTAACGCCGCACGCTCGTCGTTGTTGATGCCGAACGGACGCGTGCCCGATCGAAGTTCGTAAAGAGGACGTAGCCTCCGTCAAGTGAACGACGATCTCCGCCAACGCCTCGATCGCTCCGGCTACGCGCGCGCAGGGTTCGCGAATGACTACGACCGGTACCGCCCGAGACCGCCGGACGCGTTGCTCGAGCTCCTGCCGCGGCTCGCGGGAGTCGAGCGTGCGCGAGTCGTCGTGGATCTGGGCAGCGGCACTGGTCTCTCTGCGCGCTTCTGGTCGGAGATCGCCGACGAGGTCGTCGGCGTTGAACCGAACGACGCGATGCGGGCGTTTGCCGAGTCACGTCCCGACGCAGCGACCGTCCGCTACGTCGGGACGTCGGCGTACGAGACGGGCCTCGCCGACGGTTGCGCCGATCTCGTGACGGCCTCGCAGTCGCTGCACTGGATGCGGCCCGAGAAGGTTTTCCCCGAGATCGGGCGGATCCTGCGGCCGGGCGGCGTCTTCTGCGCCTACGAGTACTTCTCGCTGCAGACGCCCGCCTGGGAGCCGGAAGCTGCATGGGAGCTCGCGCGCGGGCTCAAGGCGCGGCTACGAGCGGAACGCGGCCTGGCGGAGGAGCGGTGGCCGACGAGTCGGCGGCGGCTGGAGGAGAGCGGCGTCTTCTCGCACGTCCGCGAGATCGCGCTGCACAGCGTCGAGAAGGGCGACGGCGAGCGGTTGGTTGGGCTCGCGCTCAGCGAGGGGAGCATGCGAACACTGCTCGAGGCGGGTGTTACGGAGGAAGAGGCCGGGCTGGACCGGCTCCGGGCAGCGGCGGCGCTGATGCCCGAGCCCGTCTCCTGGTGGATCGGTTACCGCGTGTGGATCGGGCTGAAGTAGGTGGACCCAGCCGGGCTCGAACCGGCGGCCTCGTGCATGCCATGCACGCGCTCTCCCAACTGAGCTATGGGCCCCTGGAGCCGTTCGATTGTAGCCCCGAGCTCGAAATCCCGCGCCCCGTTGACCCCTGATCGCTGGTTATTCCGCGAGGGTGCGACCCGCAGGCTGACCGCCGTCCGACCGATCGACTGCTCGAGCGGAAGGAGGTAGCAAGCGTCCGTGGTCTCGCAATACGCGGCGATTGCATCGATCTCGCCGGGCTCGTAGGTCCGCGGATGAAACCGTTCGGCCCACGCCGGTTGGTCCGGCAGGTGATGACGACGACGTCGCTGCGCTGGACAGCCCACTTGCATTGCAGACGCACCAGACGCGAGCCGAGGTCGACGATCAGGTCGTAGCGCTCATCGGCGAAAGGGTGAGCGACGCTGAAACCAGCTTCGATACAAGCGAGCGCGATCTTCGCTTCTGCAAGCGCACCCTTCTGGTTTGTCGTGAGCACACGTCAACGGTAGCCGTCCTCCCGGACGAACCGTTGTCTAAATAGAAGACATGTCCCTTTAGGACGCGGCCGCTTCGAGCGACTCGTGCGGGACGTCGTCCCACAGATCCTCGAGGCGGTAGAACTCGCGCGCCTCGGGCGTGAAGACGTGCACCACGACGTCGACGTAGTCGCCGACGATCCACGTCGACTCGGCCGCGCCCTCGGTCGAGCGAGGGAGCATCCCGTTCTCGGCCTTGAGGCGCTCGTGCACCTCTTCCCAGATCGCCTTCGTCTGCCGCGGGTTGCCGCCGGTGCACACGACGAAGAAGTCTGTGTAGGTACAGACCGGCCGCATGTCGAGGATGACCACGTCGCGCGCGAGCTTCCCCTGGGCGAGCGCCGCGATCCGGCGTGCTTGGTCGATTGGGTTCAAGCGGACTCAGTGTAGCCCGCATGATGGGCGTAAAGCCGTTCCGCGCCCACGATCTCGGCGACCGCGGGAGGCAGCTCGCGGCTCACATCCTCGCCCGCGGCAAGGCGCTCGCGCAGGTCGCGCGAGGAGATCGGCAGCGGCTCGATCTCGAAGAAGAGGATCCTTTCGGGCTGCTCGAGCTGCTCGAGGACAGTCTCGAGCAGCTCGCGCGGGAAGCCGGGGCGCGTGGCGACCGCGAGCCGCGTCCGGCGCAGGACTTCGTCCGGGTCTTTCCAGGCCGGGAAGTCGCAGAACTCGTCCGCGCCGATCAGGAACACCGGGTCGCGCCACTCGGGATGCGCGCGCAGCGTGTCGACGGTGCGCGCCTCCATATCGAGCAGCACCTCGTCTTCGGGGAACGCAGCGCGGGCCAGGCGGAGGCGGAGATCGGCCGGCGTCTCGACCCGCTTGTGCCCCGGATCGGCCGAGACGAGCACCACCAGGTGCTCGAGCCCGAGCTCCTCCTTGGCGCGCCGTGCGAGCTCGACGTGACCGCGGTGAGGCGGGTCGAACGACCCGCCGTAGAGACCGACCATCAGGCGAGCTCGAAGGCCTCGTCGCCGACTTCGATCGTCGCGCCGCGCTTCGCCCCCGCGGCCTTGAGCATGCGCTCGAGCTCGTCTTCGGGCGGCGGCGTTCCCTGCACCCGGAAGCCACGCTCGGTCCGCAGCAGGCGCCACGGCCGCGCCTTCGGCTCCGGCCGGTAGACGAGGAAGTCGGCGAGCTCGCCCTCGGCGTGTTCGAGCGGCTCGGGCTCCGGGACAAGTGAGAAGAGACTGCGGCGAAACTCGTCGATGCCGGCGCCGGTCGCGCACGAGACGCGGAAGACACTGACGATGCGATCGTCGTCGACGGCAAATGCCGCGTCCGGCGCGAGGTCGAGCTTGTTGAGCACGACGATCTGCGGGCGCCCGTCGAGGCCGGCGCCGTACGCGGACAGCTCGGCGTCGATCGTGCGCCAGTTGTCGTCCACGTCCTCGCTCGCGTCGATGACGTGGATGAGCGTGCGTGCGCGTTCGAGGTGCGCGAGGAACTCGTGGCCGAGGCCGACGCCCTCGCTCGCGCCCTCGATGAGCCCCGGCACGTCGGCGACGACCAGCTGGCGGCCGTCGGGCGACTCGACGGTGCCCAGCACCGGTTGTAGCGTCGTGAACGGATAGTCCGCGACCTTCGGCTTCGCGTTCGAGATGCGGGCCAACAGCGACGACTTGCCCGCGTTGGGCAGGCCGACGAGCGCGGCGTCGGCCAGCAGCTTCAGGCGGAGCTCGAGATCGCGCTCCTCACCCGGCGGGCCGACCTCGGCGAAGCGCGGCACCTGGCGGGTCGACGAGACGAACCGCGCATTGCCGCGACCGCCGCGTCCGCCCTTCGCCAGCACGACGCGGGCGCCGGGGTGCGCGAGGTCGGCGATCAGCCCGCCGTCGACGGTGAAGACTTGCGTGCCGACCGGAACGTGGACCTCGGCGTCGGCGCCGTTCGCGCCGTGCTTGCGCGCACCGCGGCCGTTCACACCGCGGGCGGCCTTGATCCAGCGCCGCCGCTGGAGCTTCGACAGGTCGCGAAGCGCCGGGTCGGCGACGAGGACGACGTCGCCGCCGTCGCCGCCGTCGCCCCCGTCCGGACCCCCCTTGGGGACGAACTTCTCCCGGCGGAAGCTGAGCCCGCCGTCCCCGCCCTTTCCGGCCTGGACGTGAATCGCCGCCCGATCGCTGAACATCTCGCTCAAATGGTGTCAGACACCTTCAAAGTGTCTGACACCTGCGAGACTTGCCGGCGTGGCGCTGCGTCGCGACGCCAAGATCGACCTGCTGCGCAAGGTGCCGCTGTTCGAGCGCGTGCCGCGGAAGGAGCTCGCGCGGGTTGCGTCGCTCGCGACCGAGGTCTCGTACGCGCAGGGCGTCGCGCTCCTGCAGGAAGGGAGCCGTGACGACGGGTTCTTCATCCTGCTCCAGGGCGAGGTCGACGTCCGCCACGGCGCGAAACTTCTGCAGACGCTCCACCGCGGTCAGTTCTTCGGCGAGATCGCCCTACTCGCGGACGTGCCGCGCACGGCGACGGTGACGACCGGCACGCCCGTAGAGGCGCTCCTCATCACCCGATCCGACTTCAAGCGGCTGCTCGGCGACTCACCCGCGCTGGCGCTGAAGGTGCTCGAAGAGCTCGCGTACCGACTGCAGACGACGGCCCTCGCAGGCCAGGTCTAGCCGCTAAGCCTGTTCGCCGTCGGCGGGCTCGACGACCGAGACCGTGCGGCGCTCGCCGCTCGTCCGGAACGAGACAGTGCCTGCGCGCACCGCGAAGATCGTGTCGTCGCGGCCGATCTGCGTGCCCGGGCCGGAGCGGAACTTCGTCCCGCGCTGGCGCACGATGATGTTGCCCGCCTCCGCGGCCTGGCCGTCGAACAGCTTCACGCCGAGGTACTTCGGATTCGAGTCGCGACCGTTCTTCGACGAGCCGAGCCCCTTCTTGTGTGCCATCTCTACGCCTCCTCCCTCTTCGCCTTGAGCGCCGACTCGAGCGCCGCGATCGCGCCCTTGCGCGCCGCGTGCTCCTGCTCGTACTCGAGCGCAGCCTCGAGCATCGGCCGGTTCCAGGTCTTCGCGCCCGCAGACACCTGCGCCACGGTCATCTCCTCGTAGCCGCTCGGCATCCCCTTGACGTGCTCCTCGACGGGCGCCGGCGCGGCCGCTTCGGCCTTCTTCGGCGCCGGAGCCGCCTTCTTGGCCGCCTTCTGCGCGCCGAGTGAGATCTCGATGCGCGACGTCGCGGCGCGGAAACCCGTGTGACGCTTGTAGCCCGTGCGGCGCCGGTACTTGCCGACGATGATCTTCGGCCCGCGCTCGTGCGCGATCACCTTCGCCGTCACCGTCCCGTCGCCGAGCAGGACATCCGGCGTGAACGTCTTGCCCTCGTCGGTGCGCACGCGGTCCACGACGAGCGTCTCGCCCTCCCGGACGCGGTACTGCTTACCGCCAAGACGGATGATTGCGTAATCCATGCGCGTCAATGTCCGCGTGGGCGCTCTTGCCCGCCGCGGAGCCGCCGAAGTGTAGCGGGACCGCCGCTACTGGTCCTCGAGGCCCCACTCGCTCATCGGCGTGTAGGACCAGTCCTCGGCCGGCGCCTCTTCGACGGCCTCCTCGACCTCGACGGGCTCTGACCCGTTCGGCGACGCGGCCGTCGCGGCGACCGTCTTCTTCTTGCGGTTCCGGCCGCCACGCGAGCCGCGGCGCGTCTTCTTCTTCGGCGCTGCCGCCGTCTCGCCGTCCTCGGACACCGGCTCGGTCTCGCCGAGGCCGCGCTCCGGGATGTGGATGATCGGCCGGAGGACGACCGCCGCAGCGGGCGCGGCCGCCTTCTTCTTGCGGTTCTTTCCGCCGCGCGTGCCGCGGCGCGTGCGCTTCTTCGGCGCCCCCTGTGCGTCGTCGGTCTCGACGGGCTCGTCGGCCACCGGCTCCGCGGCCGGCTCCTCGGCGACCTCCGCCACCTGCGCCACCTTCTTTGCCGGCGCCCGCCGCGCGCGTGTCGGCTTCTCGGCCTCCGATTCCGCCGTCAGCGGCTCCTGCGGCCGCTCGAGCGGCGACAGCAGCTCGGCCCACGCGAGCCGGTCGCTGACGGCCGCGACGCGCGCTTTCACCTTCTTCCCGACGAGCTTCGCCGCGCCGCCGACGACCACGTCGACGTCGCCCACCTTGCCGACGCCGGCATGCGCGTCGTGAAGTCCCACCTCGCCGAGCTTGACCTCCAGCTCGTGACCGACGTCGAACGGGAGCTTCGGCGCGACCTTCTCGAGCGTGCCCTGGTCGAGCACGCGGAAGTGGTCGAGGTGCTCGCCCTCCTTGCCAATGAGGAGGAAGCGGCGCCGCGTCGTCTCCTCGAGCTCGCGCAGTCGCGAGCCGCCGGGCCCGGCGACGAGCCACGCGACCTTCGCCTCGACCTCGACCTTGAACGCCTTGTCGCGCGAGCCGGGCGTGACGAGATGCCGCAGCTTCCGCTCGACGTCGACGGCGGCCGTCTGCTCGGAGACGACTATGCCGTCACCGCCGCACGTCGGGCACTTCTTCGTCATCACCTCGCGCGGCCCGTCCGTGACGTTCTGGCGCGTCATCTCGACGAGGCCGAGCGGCGAGATCTCGACCACGTACGTCTTCGTCCGGTCGCGCTCGAGCTCCTCGCCGAGCGCCTTCTCGACCGCGGCGCGGTTCTTCGGGCTCGCCATGTCGATGAAGTCGATGACGATGATCCCGCCGATGTCGCGCAGCCGCAGCTGACGCACGACCTCCTTCACCGCCTCGAGGTTGTTCTTCGTGATCGTGTCCTCGAGCCGACCGCCCGATTTCTTCGAGCGCGAGCCGACGAAGCGGCCGGTGTTGACGTCGATGACCGTGAACGCCTCGGCGTAGTCGAAGATCAGGTAACCGCCCGACGGCAGGTCGACCCGGCGGCTGAGCGTCGACCTGATCTCCTGCTCGACGCCGAACGCCTCCATCAGCGGGTCGCGTTCCTTGTAGCGCGTGACCCGCTCCGCCATGTGCGGCGAGGTCTTCTTCAGGTAGCCGACGATGCGCTTGTGCGTCCGGTCGTGGTCGACGAAGAGCCGCTCGAAGTCGCCCGTGAAGAGATCGCGCACGACGCGCAGAGGCAGCTCCGCCTCCTGGTAGATGAGTGCGGGCGCCTTCGAGCTCTTCGCCTGCGCCTCGATCGACTTCCACAGGCGCTGCAGGAAGACGAGGTCGCGCTCGATGTCCTCCGCCGACGCGCCCTCGGCCGCAGTGCGCACGATCACGCCGCCCTGCTTCGGGGCGATCTCCTTGAGGATCGCCTTCAGCCGGTTCCGCTCCTCGTCCTCGATCCGGCGCGAGACGCCGAGCCCGTCGCCGTGCGGCACGTAGACGACGAAGCGGCCGGGCAGCGAGATCTCGGTGGTCAGCCGGGCACCCTTCGTCTTCATCGGGTCCTTGACCGCCTGGACGAGGATCGTCTGGCCGCGCTGGATCAGATCCTGGATCTTGCGCGCGCCCTTCCGGCCCTCGAGCTCGGGGCCGACGATCTCGTCCACGTAGAGGAAACCGTTCTTCTCGAGGCCGATCTCGACGAACGCGGCCTCCATGCCCGGCAACACGTTGTCGACGAGGCCGAGGTAGATGTTGCCCGCGATCGAGCGGCGCTCCGGCCGCTCGAGGTAGACCTCGGCAACCTTGTCGTCCTCGAGCACGGCGACGCGCTTCTCACCCGCGTCGACCGAGACGAGGAGCTCACGCTTCGCCTTCGGCAGCGGCGCGCGCCGCGGCGCCGTGCGCCGGCGCGTTTGTGGGCGCTCGCGCGGCTTCCGCTCGGGGGCCTTCTTCTCCTCGACGGCGACCGTGGTCGCGGTCTCGGCCGTCTTCTTGCTGCGGTTGCGCCCGCCGCGCGTGCCGCGGCGGCGCTTCTTCGGTGTGGTGGTGGATTGTCCGTCGTCGGCCGCAGGCTCGTCGACGGTCAGTGGCTCAACTTCGAGGGTCTCCGAGGCAGCCGCTGGGGGCGCCTGTTCTACCGGCTTCTTGCGCCGGAACCACGGCAGTGGCAAACGATCTCTCCTGACTCGAGCGCGCGCGCAGCCTCGCCTCTAAGAGCGGGCGCGCGTCGCGGATGTATGGGAAAAGCCTTGGCATAGGCCTACCCGCAGGGTATCAGGGGTGTCTTACGCCGCTTCGATCGCGGGGCGGAGCTTGCCGCGCCGGGCGCGGATGGCGCGCAGGCGCTGCGAGAGCCGGGCCCACGCCCACGGCTCGACCTCGACGTAGCGCGTCACGGACTGCGCCCGCGTCGCCTCGAGGTACTCGAACCAGGCGTCGGCTTCCTCGATCAGCAAGAGCTCCAATGCTTCCTGGTGTCCGGTTAGGGCCATCCGCATCACCTCCAGTCGCTTGACCAGAGCGTAGGACCCGGACCGGACGTCACCTCATCTCGAAGTAACGGATCGCCGCCTCGCCGAGAGCCTTCGTGCCGACGTAGGCAACGGCGCCCTTCACCGCCCAGCCGGCGACGGGCACGAGGTCGAGCAGCTCCCGCGCCGCGGCGCGGAACGCGAAACCGGCGCCGACGACGCCTACGAGCTCTGCGGCGCGCTCACGATCGAGCTCCTGCCCATAGGCGAGTGCGATACGCAGGACCATCCTGATCTGGTTCAGCGTCAGCACCGGCAGGTCGACGCCGGGGATGAAGACGGCCGCCGAGATGAGCGCGTTCTTGCGCGCGAAGTGCTCGATCAGGTAGCGACAGACGGCGGGCCGCAGCACCGGCAGCCGCGCAGCGAGCGTCGTGCCGTTCTCGCCGAGCCGCGCCGCGAGCGCGTCGGCGATCGCGTCCACCGGGAAACCCTGCCCGCGCGGCACGCGCACGATGTCGCCCGCGAGGACGTACGGCAGCGTCGGCTCGTCCGAGACGGCGACGATCGGCGCGCCCGCGTGATCCGCCGCCCGCAACCGCTCCTCGTCGGCTGCGCCGACCCACACGACTGCCGCGACGTCCTCGACGCGGTTCTCCACCGCCGCGCCCGGCTCGCCGCCGGCGCGGAGCTCACGTGCCAGCAGCGGCACCAGCTCGCGTGCCCCCGCAACGCCGAGCGGCCGCGGGTCGCCTCGCTGTTTGCTGAGCTCGCGGACGACCGAGAGCACCGCGTACGGCGTCAGCTTCACCGGCGACGACGGCCGGCACGCCGCATGTAGATCGCCTGCAGGATCCCCAGCGCGAGGAAGTTCGTGATCATCGACGAGCCGCCGACCGAGACGAACGGCAGCGGGATGCCCGTGATCGGCGCGAGCCCCATCGTCATGCCGCTGTTCACGAACACCTGGAACAGGAACATGAAGCCGATCGCGCCCGCAACGATCGCGCAGTAGAGATCGCGCGCGCTCGCCACGATCTTCAGCGCCCGCCAGACGACGAGCAGGTAGAGGAGCAGCAGGATCGAGGCGCCGAAGAAGCCGTGCTCCTCCGAGAGGGAGGCGAACGCGAAGTCCGTCGCGTGCTCCGGCAGGTAGTTGAGGCGCGTCTGCGTCGCTCCCTGCACGCCGCGGCCGTGGAAGCCGCCCGCGCCGACAGCGGTGATCGACTGCGTCAGGTTGTACGTCGCGCCGCGTGGGTCGTTGGCCGGATGCGTGAACCCGGTCAGCCGCGCTGCCTGGTACGGCTTGAGCACGTTGACGCCTGCAGCCGGCAGCCACCAGAGCGTGCCGAGCGCGACAAGCACGGTGACGGCGAGCAGCGCGCCGAGGTGCAACCAGCGCACTCCGGCGACGAACAGCACGGCGGCGAGAGCGGCCGTGTAGACGAGCGCCGTGCCGATGTCCGGCTGCACGAAGACGAGCAGGATCGGCCCGAGCCCGTAGCCGATCACGGCGAGCGGCGCCGACGCGAGGGAGAGCGAGCGCGAGCGCTCGGCGACGAAGCCGGCGAGCGCGAGTACGAAGACGACCTTGCCGAACTCGGACGGCTGGAACGTGAAGAAGCCGACGTCGATCCAGCGCCGCGAGCCTCGCGTCGCCGCGCCGGCCGCGAGCACGAACAGCATCACCGCCAGCGTCCCGAAGTAGATCGGCCGCCGCAGACGCAGATACCGATCCGGGTCGACGAGCAGGACGGCGACGAAGAGCACGGCGCCGACGAAGGCGTAGAGCGCCTGCCGCGTCGCGGCCGACCCACCCGCGTCGTGCGCGGTGATGCCGTCGATCGCCCACAGCCCGTAGGCGACGACACCGGCGTGCGCAAGCAACAGCAGCCAGTCGAGGCGGCGCAAGCGCTCGGCGACGCCGACTGACTCTGCCTCCCGCCGCGGGCGGAGGCCGCGGGCGCGCTGGTCGACTGCTTCGATCGTCATCAGTCGGAGGCGTGGCTCGTGATCGTCGAGGACGTGTGGAAGTACTGCTCGAAGACCCTCAGCGCGGCGGGCGCCGCGGCGGTGCCGCCGTGGCCGCCGTTCTCGATCACCGCGCAGACGACGATCTGCGGCGCGGTGTACGGCCCGTAGCCGCACCACCACGACTGGGTCAGGTTCTGCGACGTCGCGTAGCCGGGCAGCTTGATGAACTTCTCGGCACTGCCCGTCTTGCCGGCGATGTCGATCGGGAACGAGCCGAAGACGCCCGACGACGTGCCGTTCACGGAGTGCGTCGCCTCCTCGAGGCCGCGCTGCACCCACGTCAGCGCCGTCGGATCGACGCCGGTCGGCTGCGGCGACTCGCCGCCGAAGCTGCGCAGGACGCGCACGGGCTGGCCGGTGTTGCCCGTCAGCTCGACGTCCTCGGCGACGTGCGGCGTGACGAGCTTGCCGCCGTTCGCGATCATCGCGTAGAAGCGCGCCATCTGCAGCGGCGTCACGAGCACCTGGTTCTGGCCGATCGCCATCTGGATCGAGTAGCCCGGCTTCCACGTCCGGTCGAGCTCCGTGTAGCCGCGGCTCGCGGGGAACGCCTTGCGTCGCCACTCCGGCGTCGCGATCAACCCGGGGTTCTCGGGGCCGACGTCGATCCCGGTCGGCTCGCCGAGGCCGAAGCGGTTCGCCCACTGCTGCAGCGGGTGCCCGCGGTCCGAGGGCAGGTTGTAGAAGCGCTTACCGAGCTCGTAGAAGTACGTATCGCACGATTCCGCGAGCGCCGTTGTCAGGGTCATGCCCTGGTCAATCAACGGCGTCCAGTTCTTGAACACCTGCTGGTGGTCGGTGAACGTCGGCGTGCAGGGGATGAC
>JBKPRG010000149.1:0-27022 GCA_046765815.1 Actinomycetota bacterium | reverse complement strand
GTGCGCGGATGACCGTGGCGTCGAAGATGATCCCGGCCGCGAGGCCGATCGCGAACACCTTGATCTCGTAGCCCGGGCTCGACGAGAGCACGAGGAACGCGAACATCAGGATCAGCGCCGCGCTCGTCACGAGCTTGCCCGTGCGCGCGAGGCCGAGCTCGATCGCCTTCTCCGTCGACCCGGTCTCGTCGTAGGCCTCCCGCATGCGGGTGATCATGAACACCTCGTAGTCCATCGAGAGACCGAACAGGAACGCGAAGATCATCAGCGGGATCCACGCGGTGATCGCCTGCGTCGCGGTGATGTTCCACAGCGACGATCCGTGGCCCATCTGGAAGATGAACACGACGATCCCGAAGGCGGCGCCGAGCGAGACGAGGTTCAGCACCGCTGCCTTGATGGGCAGGACGATCGAGCGGAACGCCCGCGCGAGCAGGACCAGCGTCAGGATGAGCACGAACGCGAGGACGTACGGGAAGTTGCCGTAGACCGCATGCACGAAGTCGCGGTCGACGGCAGGCGTGCCACCGAGCGTTCCGTCCGTGCCCTTGAGCGTGTCGTTGACGCGGTCGATGACGCCCTGGATCCCCGACGCCGCTCCGTCCATCGCCGGGAACGCCTCGACGATCGAGTCGCTCCCGCTCTTCCATGCCGCGGGAGCGTTCGCGCCCGCGATGCCGTCAACGCGCCTCACCTTGGCCGCGATCGCCTGCGCGTTCCCGCCGTCCTCGACGAGGACCGCGAACGGCTTCATGACGCCCGGACTGATGCCGGCGTCGGCGAGCATCTGGCGGCCGGCGATCGCGGTGCCGCTGCCGGGGAAGTTCTTCAGCTCCGACTCGTTCGGATTGAGCTTGAGCCCGATGCCGGCCAGCACCGCGACGATCACGATGCCCGTGATTGCGACCGCCCACGGGCGCCGCAGAACCAAACGTGCCCACTTGCCCCACGCGCCGTCCTCAGGGTGTCCTCGATCGACGAGGCGCTTCGGCATCACCCGCAGGCTGTTGATCCGCGTCCCGAGCGCCGCCAGCATGGCGGGCAGGAGCGTGATCGCGGCGAGCACCGAGACCGCCGGGATCAGCATGCCGCCGATGCCCATCGAGCGGATGAACGGCAGCGGCAGGATGATCAGCGAGAGCAGGCCGACGGCGACGGTCGAGCCGGACACGATCACCGAGCGGCCGGCGTGGGTCATCGTCTCGACGAGCGCCGTCTCGACGTCCTCGCCTTCGCGCAGCTCGTCGCGGAAGCGGAAGATCATCAGCAGCGCGTAGTCGATCGCCACGCCGAGGCCGACCAGCGCGATCAGGAACTGGACGATGATCGAGACATCGGTGATGTAGGTCAGGATCCAGACGAGCGTGAAGGTGTTCAGGATCGCCGCTATCGCGACGGCGATCGGCATGAGCACCGCGGGCAGCGTGCCGAAGACGAAGAGCAGGATGATCAGTGCGCCGATGCCTCCGATCACCGCCTCGAGCAGCACGCTCGGACCCTGCGTGTCACCGTGCGTCGAGGCCTCCTCGAGCGGGTCGTGTCCCGTGACGTTCACGGTGAATCCACTCGGCAGACCCTGCGCAGCCGCGTCCCGCATCGCCTCGGCGCCGCTCTTCGTGTCGAACTTCGCAGGGCCGGGCGGATAGACCTCCTCGAAGGTCGTGTGCCGGTCCTTGGAGACGTACGCCAGGCTGCCGGTGGAGAAGAACGAGCTCGTCCGCGCGCCCGGCGCAGTTGCTGCGGCACGCTGCATCGACTGCTTGATCGCGTCGCTCTTCGTGACGTCGCCGTCCGAGTGATAGACGACGACGTTCGGCGGCCGGATGCCGGTGCCGAACTTCTGCAGCGTCCGCTGGTCAGCCTCATAGGCGGACTTCCCGGGGATGGAGAAGCTCTGGAACCAGCGCTTCGAGACCTGCCCGGCGGCGAACCCGCCGAACAACGTGAGTGCGATCCAGACGCCGATCACGTACCAGCGGCGCCGGGCCACGAAATGACCTAGGCGAGCGAGCAAACCAAACTCCTTCCGACGATTCCCCTTCAACGTACAGCCGCAGAAAACTTTCTGCGGCTGTAATCAACGATACACTTCATACGTGGGCCTGCGCGAGACGAAGAAGCTGCGAACGCGACAGGAGATCGCCGACACGGCGATGCGCCTCTTCGCCACGCGCGGTTTCGACCACGTCACGGTCGCAGAGGTCGCGGAGGAGGCGGGAGTGTCCGAGAAAACCGTCTTCAACTACTTCCCGACCAAAGAGGATCTCTTCTACGACGAGGTGCCGGCCCGCGAAGAGGCGCTCCGTCAGGCGATCCGCGGCCGCCGTCCCGGTGAGTCGATCCTCACCGCGCTGCGCCGCCTGCAGAGCGGCGAGTGCCAGCGCCTGTCCAGCCCCGGCTTCGCCGGCTTCGCGCGGGTGATCGAGGAATCGCCCGCGTTGCGGGCCAAAGAGCTCGAGGTGATGGCGCGATTCGTCCTCGTGCTGACCGAGTCGATCCGCGACGAGCTGGGCGTCGACGAGCGGGATGCCCGCGTCGCCGCCGGCCTGATCGTGAGCATCCACCGGCAACTCTTCCTCGCGGCGCGCAAGCAGGCGCTCGAGGGAAAGCACGGGGCCGCCGCGGCGCGGCGCCTGCGCGCCGACCTCGAGCGGGCGTACCAGTTCCTCGAGCACGGCCTCGGCGAGCTCGACAAGTCGTCGGCTGCCACGCTCAGAACGACCGGTTGACGCGTTAGCGCACGAGCACGGTCAGGATCTCGTGCGGACGGTAGGGCAGCACGAGCTCGCCGTCCTCGATCGTCACCTCGCCGAGTTCGTCCTCCAGCGCATTTGCGAGCTTGGCTTCGGCGAACGGCGCGCGCAGTCGGAGCCGCACGAGGCCGCGGCCGCCAAACGGCTCGTACAACCGCAGCACGAGCTGGTCGGAGCGCTCGGCGCGCTTGACCGTGTCGAGCATGAGCTCGCCCTCGACGACTTCAGCCAGCGGTTCGGCGGCGACGCCGTCGGTCCAGCGGAGCGGCGCGTTGAAGCGGACCGCCTCCGCGAGCACGCCCGCCTCCCGCCAGCCGCCACCGTGGGGCAGCAGCGCATACGCAAACTCATGCTTCCCCAAGTCGGCCTCGGGATCGGGGCTCTTCGGCGCGCGCAGCAGGCTGATGCGGAGCTCGTTGCCGTAGCAGCTGTAGCCGTACTTCGAGTCGGTCAGCAGCGCCGCACCGAAACCGTGCTCCGACAGGTCGGCGAAGCGGTGGCCGGGCACCTCGTACTGAGCGCGGTCGAAGCTTGTCGTGAAGTGCGTCGGCCGCTCGGTCGTCCCGAACGGGGTCTCGTACGTCGCCCGGGTCGCGCGCACGGCCAGCGGGAAGCACACCTTCAGCAGCCTGTGGCTCTCGTGCCAGTCGACGGTGGTGTGGAACTCGAGCCGGCGTGAGCCCGCGTCGAGGCGCACGAGCTGCCGCAGCGTGCTCGCCTCGCCTACGCGGCGCTCGAAGGCGACCTCAGCTCGCAGCGGGCCGGCGGTGACGACCTCCCAGCTGTCGGCCGGCGGGCATTCGCGCCGCGTCTCGAGGTGCGACGGGTCGACGTCCCACGCGTCGAACTTCACCGGGTCGTCGTCGTAGAGCTCGAGGCGGTTACCGGGTGTGGCGAGCGCCTCTCGCCCTGACCCCTTCTCGATGATGCTTTCGACGCCGCCGTCTTCGCCCAGCCGCACGAGTAGCTGCCCGTTCTCGAGCGTCAGGCCGTTCGCCGTTACTCGGTCGTTCGGGTCGACGACGCGCCCGGCGGCGTACGGCGGCGCTTCCACGACTCGAAGCGCGCCGGCCGGATCGCGCACGACCTCGCGCCGCGCGAACGGCGTCGTGTTGACCGGGACGTCGCCATCACCGCACAGCGCTTCGATTCCGGCCTCGAGCAGGTCGAAGTCGCGACGCGCGTCGTCGTACACGAGCCCGATCGACGAGCCGGGGAGGATGTCGTGGAACTGCTGCAGCAGGAGCAGCTTCCAGAGCCGGTCGAGCTCGGCCCGCGGATACTCGCCGCCTCGCGCACAGGCCAGGAACTCCGCGTCGTGCAGCCCCTGTTCGCAGCGCCGATTCATGCGCTTCGTGAACGCCTGCGACGTGTAGACGCCGCGGTGGTACTCGAGGTACAGCTCCCCGACGACGACGGGGCGTGGGCCGGGCTCCGTTTCGAGCGCGGTGAAGAACTCATCGCTCGTCGACTGGCGAGTGCGCGGCAGGCCCTGCAGGTCGCGCGCGCGGCGCAGCCACTCGAACATCGAGGGCGTCGGGCCGCCGCCCCCGTCGCCGTATCCGTAGACGAGTAGGCTCGTCCCGCTCGAATCGTGGTCTTTGTAGTCGCGCTCCGTCCGCAGCAGCTCGTAGACGGTCGCCTCGCTGTTGTAGGTGTCGGCTGGGGGGTAGTGCCCGAGCACTTCGCTCCCATCGAGCCCCTGCCAGATGAACGTGTGGTGGTCGGGCTTGTTGAACTTGTTCCACGACAGCTTCTGGGTGAGGAACCGCGTCAGTCCGGCGAGCCGCATCAGCTGCGGCAGCTGGTTGCAGTAGCCGAACGCGTCAGGCGACCAGAAGTCGCGGCAGCGGATGCCGAACTCGTCCTCGAAGAACCTCTGGCCGTGGATGAACTGGCGCAGGAGCGACTCGCCCGAGGGGATGTTGCAATCGGGCTCGACCCAACTGCCCCCGACGGGGACGAACTGCCCGGCCTTGACCTTCGCGCGGATGCGCTCCCAGAGATCCGCATTGCGCTCCTTGATCCATGCGTACTGCTGCGCCTGCGAGCACGCGAAGCGGTACTCCGGGTAGTCGTCCATGTAGCGCGTCTGGCTGCTGAACGTGCGCACCGTCTTCCGGTACGTCTCCTCCAGCGGCCAGAGCCAGGCGGTGTCGATGTGCGAGTGGCCGATCGCCGCGATCGCGTGGGCATGGGTGCCGTTCGTGTGGGCGAGCAGCTCGTCGAGGACGCCCGGGTCGCCGTCGTTGCAGAAGTGGTTCAGCCCGGCGCGCAGCTCGCCCGCCCAGCTTGCGGCGAGCGTGCCCGACGCCTCGAGCGCGCGCAGCACCTCGAAGTCGTGGTGAAGCCGCCACGCGTCCGGATCGAAGACCGCGATCTCGCACCGCTCGAGCTCGGGCGGCGCGCCCTGCTCCCCGAACATGCCGTTGCAGGCGAGCTCGAGCTGCAGCTCGAGCCGCTCGCCGCCCTCCGCCGCCTCGAGCAGCCGGGCCTCGGGCCGTTCGCCGCCGCCGCTCGAGTTCAGACCCTGCACGCTTCGGCCGTCGATCCACAGCGTCGACTCGCAGCGCGTGAGCCAGAGCAGGTCGACGCGCCGCCCGCGCCATTCGTCCGGCACGGTCGCCGCGAGCCGGAACCAGAACGTCGCCCACAGCGGGCCGTAGCGCTCGCCCGGCGAGACGGGCCGGTAGTCGAGCGCCTCCGCTTCCTCGAGCGAGATCCGGTCGACCGGGCCGGCGACGAGCAGCTCGTCGGGAGGCAGCGCCGATGGATAGACGAGCTCGCGCAGCCGGTTCGACGTCTGGACGAAGCGGCCGCGCAGGTACTCGTCGTGGTGGATCACTGCGCGGTGAATCTAAGGTGATCCGCAGTGGTCGGACCGGAGGAACAACGCGAGGCCCGCGCGTACGCTGCGGAGCAGCTGAGGGCGGCGGGAGTCGTGCTGTCCGCGGACGAGGTGGCGGCGATCGAGGTCGCCGACTTCGGGCTCGGCCGCCTGCGCGAGACGGGACTCTTGATCCTCGTCTACGTGAACACCGACCGGTACTGCGCCAAGGAGCTCGTGCTGTATCCGAACCAGACGTGCCCCGAGCACCGTCATCCGCCGTTCGACCGCACGCCGGGCAAGGAAGAGACGTTCCGCTGCCGCAGGGGCAGCGTCGAGTTGCACGTCGGTGGTCACCGCCTCGAGCTGCGACCTGGCGACCAGTACACGATCCCGCCGGACACGCTGCACTGGTTCCGCGCCGGCGACGAGGGCGCGGTCGTTTCCGAGTTCTCGTCGCCGAGCCGCGACGACCTCGACGTGTTCACTCATCCGCGGATCGTTCGCTAGCTCCGTTGACCGCGTGGCAGACGAAGCCGCGGCCGTCCCGCCCGGTGCGCGCCGAGTAGGTCGCGGCCACGGACTCGGCGAACGTGGCCGCTCGGCCGCGCTCGACGAGCGCGACGACCGAGCCGCCGAAGCCGCCGCCGGTCATGCGCGCGGCGGTCGCGCCTTCGGCGTACGCCAGCTCGACGAGCAGGTCGAGCTCGCTCGTCGACACCTCGAAGTCGTCGCGCAGGCTCTCGTGCCCGGCCCAGAACAGCTCGCCGAGCCGGTCGAGGTCGGGGCCCGCCGGGTCCTCGAGCGCGGCGACGCACGCGCGGACGCGGTCGTTCTCCGAGACGACGTGCCGCAGCCGCCGCACCGAGACTTCGTCGGCGCCGCCGGCCTGCGCCAGCGCCGTCGCCTGCGACGGTGTGAGCCGCGCGGGCTCGCGCCCGTTCAAGGCCTCGATCGCGCGCGTCAGCTGCGTGCGGCGCACTGCGTAGCCCGAGTGCTCGAGCGCGTGCCGCACCCCGGAGTCGAGGACGACGATCGCCAGCGCCTCCGGCAGGCGGACCGCGCGATAGGTCTCGCTGCCGCAATCGAGGAGCAGCGCATGCCCGGCCTGGCCGAGCAGCGATGCCGCGGGGTCCATGAGCCCGCAGGGCACGCCCACCGCCAGCTCTTCGGCTCGGCGCGCGAGCCGTGCGAGCTCCAGCGGCGGGACCGCGAAGCCGGCGGCGCGGCACAGCGCGAGGCCGACGGAGACGTCGAGCGCGGCCGACGACGAGAGACCCGCGCCGACGGGCACGGTCGAGGTGATCTTCCCCTCGAAGCCGACGGGTTGGCGGCCGCGATCGTCGAGCAGCCGCGCAACCGCGGCAACGTAGCGGCCCCACCCGGTCAGCGACTCCGCGCCCGTTCCGTCCGGCTTCATCTCGGCGGTGTCGCGGAACGCGTCCGAGCGCAGCCTGATCACCCGGTCCGCGGGAGCGCCGGTGACGGTGACCCCGAGATCGATCGCGACCGGCAGGACGAGCCCGCCCGAGTAGTCGGTGTGCTCGCCGATCAGGTTGATCCGGGCGGGTGCGAAGACGGAGAAGGTGGCCGTGGCGCGAGTATCGTCTTAGTGCACATGGACCTGCTGCAGCAGGTCGAGCAGGGCGCCGATGTTGTGGCCCGCCTGGGCCGGGTGCCGCATCTCGCGCTCGCGGTTCACGAGATAGCGGTTGCGCCGGCCGATCCGCTGCCGCGTCACGAAGCCGGCGTAGACGAGGTCGGCGAGAATGCGCTGCGCCGCGCGCTCGGTGATGCCGACGGCCTCCGCCACGTCGCGTAGCCGCACGTCGGGGTCGCGTGCGATGCAGAGGAGGACCTGGGTGTGGTTGGTGACGAATCGCCAGCCCTGACCGAGTTCTCGTATTTGGGTTGACATTGCCGCTAATCGTGTCGTATATTCTCTGTCGCGTATCTAGAATCGCGTGTTGCCGTTCGTAGGTTAACAAAAGCAGAGACGGGTTTCCACAGAGGGAGGGAGTATCGTGGCCGAGCCGGTGCAGGAATCGCCGTCGACGATCGCGACGGAACACGAGAGCGGGCGCTACTTCCTGATCGCCCTGCGAGGCGAGTGGGATCTGTACAACCGGCCGCAGCTCGTCGCGGCGCTGCTCGAGGCGGAGGCTGCCGCCGAGTCGCTGGTCGTGCTCGACCTGTCGCGCGCGACGTTCATCGACTCGTCCGTTCTGGGCGCGCTGGTAGAAGCGAGGAAGCGGCTGCAGGACCGGGTCAAGATCTCGGTCGTGGCGGAGGACCGCCAGCTCCGCAAGGTCTTCGAGATCACCGGCCTGGACGGAGTGTTCGCGCTCCACGAGTCGCTCGCCGAGTTGGCCTGACTCGCCAGTCAATCCGGGCGGGCAATCACCAGATCGTGCGCTTGCACGACCATGCTCCGAGATGACAATCTGACTATCGAACCGTGGCCGGGTCCATGGAGTTGAAGCGCGTGTCGCTGCCGCGCACGCTGCCCGAGTGGGTGCTTTCGGCTGCGATCGCGGGCGCGTATCTCGCCTGCGCACGGTTTGGGATCAGCCTCTCGGTCGCGCAGGGCGTGATCACGCCGGTCTGGGCACCGAGCGGCATCGCGCTCGTCGCCCTGCTGCTGCTCGGCGGTCGGTTCTGGCCGGCGGTGGCGGTCGGCGCCTTCAGCGCGAACCTCGTCAGCGGCGCCGGGGCGCCGGTGGCCGCGGCGATCGCCGTCGGGAACACGCTCGAGGCGGTCGCGGGAGCGGCGCTCCTGCGCCGGTTCGGGTTCAGCTCGCGGCTCGCGCGCATCCGCGACGTGCTGGCGTTCGTCCTGCTGGCGGCCGCCGCCAGTGCGGCGATCGCAGCGACGAACGGCGCCACCGTGCTCAAGATCGCGGGCCAGCTCCACGGGTCCTACGGCTCGAGCTGGGTGCTCTGGTGGTTCGGTGACGGGGCAGGGATCCTGATGGTCGCGCCGTTCCTCCTCGTGGGGATCAACTACCTGCGCGCGCGCAGGCTGCCGCGGCCGGCGCGGCTCGTGGAGGCGGCGGCCGTGCTCGCCGCGCTGGTCGGCGTCAGCGCGATCGTCTTCGTCGCCGGCGGGTGGCGCTACCCGTACCTCATCTTCCCGGTGCTCGTCTTCGCCGTGCTCCGCTTCCGGCTGCTCGGAGCGGCCGCTGGCACGCTGATCGTAGGCGCGTTCGGGACGCTCGGCACGGCGCACGGGACGGTGCCGATCACGGCCGCGAACGCGACGGAGCGCGTCCAGGTCATCCAGGCGCTGATCGCGATCACTGCCGTCACGCTGCTCTTGCTGGCCGCGACGCTCGCGGAACGCGAGACCACGGGCGAGGCTCTGCGGCTGGAGCGCGAGCGGCTCGCGGAGGCGCAGGCGATCACGCACATCGGCAGCTGGACGTGGGAGTTCGGCACGCGAGCCGTCACGTGGTCGGACGAGCTCTACCGGATCTTCGGCTACGAGCCGGGCTCGGCTGCTGTGAGCTACGAGCTGTTTCTTGCCTCGGTCCATCCCGACGACCGCGCGCTGGTCGGCGAGACGATCGCTGCGGCGGTCGAAGGCCGGCAGTCGTTCCAGGTGGAGCACCGCATCGTCCTGCCGGACGGCCGCGAGCGGCTCGTCGAGGGGCGCGGGCACGTCGTCGCGGGTGCCGACGGCACACAGCAGATGCTCGGGACGGTGCAGGACGTCACCGTGCAGCGCCAGATCGAGACGCTGCGCAACGACATCCTCTCGACGGTGTCGCACGAGCTGCGCACGCCGCTCACGTCGGTGATGGGTGCCGCGGTCACGCTGCAGGCAAGGGTCGAGAGCCTGCCCGCGTCGACGTCGCGGGCGTTGCTCGACCAGCTCGTTCAGCAGGCGCAGCGGCTCGAGCGCCTGCTCGTCGACCTGCTGGACATCGACCGCCTGCGCCACGGCCTGGTCGCGCCGAACCGCCGTCCGACTGATGTCGCGGACCTCGTGCAGCGGATGGCCGAGACGTACGCGGAGCCGGCGACCGCGTTCCGGCTGCGGCTCGAGCCGCTCGTCGCGGACGTCGACGGCCCAAAGCTGGAGCGCATCGTCGACAACCTGCTCGCCAACGCCGTCCGTCACGGCGGCCCGGGCGCGCCGATCACGATCAGGCTCTTTGCGGACGGCGGCGACCTCCTGCTGAGCATCGAGGACGAGGGGCCCGGCGTGCCCGACGATCTGAAGCAGGACATCTTCGAGATCTTCAACCGCGGTGCGAACGCGATGTCGAGTGAGCGCGGCACGGGGATCGGCCTGTCGCTCGTCGCACGTTTCGCCGCGCTGCACGGCGGCCGCGCCTGGGTGGAGAACACCGAGTCGGGCGGCGCCGCGTTCCGCGTCTTCCTGCCGGCGTGCGTCGTGCCGAGCGAAGAGCCCGCAGCGGTCGACTAGCTCAGTAGCAGCGCCCGCAGGCCTTGCAGCTCCGGCTCCGCCTTGCCCGCGAGGACGCGTTGCAGCGCGTCGGCCGCCAGTGGACGGAGCTCGGGAGGACAGGTCTCGCGATGCGCGCGCAGCCACGCGGCGACTCGGTCCGGAGGCGCGACCTCGGGGTGGTCGACCGCGGCGACCGTTGCCGCTGCCGCCCACGCGACCTGGGCGTCGGGCGGTTGCAGGTAGACGTCGAGGGGCGTCTCGGCGACTGTCCTCAGCGCGCCTTCGACGACGCTCCAGTCGCTCGCGTCCTCGAGCTCCAGCACCCATTCGAGGGCGATGTCGTCGTCGAACGGCCCGTAACCCCACGTCCCCACCTCTCACAACTTATCGAGCGGCGGCGCGACGCCGTGAGGTTGGGCGGGCCGGGCTCGAGAGCCCGGCCCGCATTCCCCGCCCTCGGGGTCTGGGAGACGGAGGGTTACCCGGTCACGGGGAGGTCGTCGTCGGCGCCGGCACACCAGCCCGTGCCGCCCGCCGAGTTGTTGCTCCACAGGCTCTGCACCGGGTACTGCTTCCCGTCGTTGCCCGTGATGTTGTTGAGGCCGCCCGGCACGGTCGACGCGGGCGCGATGCCGGTGAAGCCGACCCACGCGCACTTGTCGCCGTTCTCGTAGGCCGAGTAGTCGTACCAACCGCCGAGGTTCTGGCCGTTGATCACGTCCTCGGCGCCGGGGTCGGTGATCGTCTCCTCGATCTCGTGGCCCATGACGATCGTGAAACCGTCGAGTCGTCCGGTGTAGTAGCCGCTGTTGACGGAGTTCTGACCGCAGTTCCCGCCGGAGTTGAGGACGTACGGCATGTTCGTGAACGAGATGCCCGGCTGTACGCCCGGGTAGTACTGCGGCTGCGTGTAGTCGTGCCAGGCGCAGTACCCGGCGCCGGAGTTGAAGCCGGCCTCGTCGTACTTCTGCGGCTGGGCGATGACGAACTGCGAGTTGTCGAGATCCGTGACGCCGAAGTGCGCCACCGCGCGCTGCGCCTCCTGCGCGAGCTCGAGACCACTGACGTTGTCGTGGATCGGGTTCGTGTTGTCGTACCAGACGCCGCCGAAGACGTTCGTCGGGTTCTGGATGTAGACGTTCTGCCCGTTGACCGTCTCGTAGTACTGCGTCTGGCTGCCGGCCCACTTCGTGCCGCCCATCGCCTTCACGAACGCGGTCATGCGCACCGCCGCTCCGTCGGGGTCGTAGGTCGGCACGCCGGGCGTGGTGTGGTCGAAGGCGCCTGCCTGCCCCCAGCCCCAGAACACGAGGTAGATCTTCGGCGTCACCTGGACGTGGCCGCCGAAGTACGCCATGTTCACCGGCGCCGGCGCGCCGGCCGGTGGCGGCGCAACCGGGGCGCAGCAGACCGGCGGTGGTTGCAGCGCCGGGTTGGCCGTGTTCTGTGCGTCGGGCATGTAGAGCGGGTGGTGCAGCGGCGACGAGTCCCCGCTCGCCGACGCCGCCGCCAGGACCGCGGTCGCGGTCGCGAGCACCAGCGCGAGAGCTGCTCTCTTCATCGTCATCACCTCTTCACCGTGAAGGTCGTCGCCGCCGGTGCCGACGTGTCGAAGCCCTGGGTCGACTCGGCGTAGATCGTGTGCTTGCCGACCGCCGGCGTCGGGATCGCGACGCTCCAGCCGCTGCCGGAGGCATCGAGGCGCGCGGGGACCGGCTTCGCGAACGTCGGGTCGTCGACGGAGATGCTCACCGACTTGTTCACGCTCGCCGTGAACGCCGGGACGTCGGTCCACGACTTCCCGGACAGGCCGATGAAGCCGGCGTCGATGCTCGGCCCGTGCACGTGCACGCGCAGGTCGAGGCCCTGCAGGTCAGCGCCGGCGAGGCTCGAGCTCGGCTGGATCGTGAAGGGGACGGCGTTGTCGGACGCGGTGGGGTCGAGGACGGTGCTGACCGAGTCCGATCCGACCGTCACGCCCTGGCCGCCGACCAGCGCCTCCATGCTCACGTCCACCTGCGCGAGACCGGCGCCGGTGCCTTCGAAGTCGAGCACGCCCGTGATCGACCGGCCCGCGTCGAGAGCGAGCGGCATGCCGTCCGTCGACGGGAAGTCGACGAATGACGCCTGATCGACGTCGCCGCCAAGGCCGACGACCGAGTTGACGATGAGGCCGCAGCCGTCACCGGCGTCGGTGCCGCCGGTCGTGCTCAGATGCGGGTTGTCGCCGCTGGTTCCGCAGCCGTCGCGGCGAAGGTAGAAGCGCGTCGTCTGCGGTGTCGCGGCCGAGAACGTCACGCCGCCGGCGACCGCGGTGTAGGGGTTCGAACGGAGTGCGACCGTCGAGCCGGTCTTCGGCGACGTGATCGTGACCGAGCTCGGGCTCGCCGTCGCGGCCGCAGACACGACGGCGAGCACCGTCGCCGCAGTGGCGACTGTTGCGATGCGCGTTGTCTTCATTGACATCGTTCTGGTCCTCTCGCGCTACCGGGCGACGGCGCAGCCGTTGCCTGACGAGTCGAAGGCCTCGTTGCTCCACGTGGGCTGGATCGCGAACTGGTGTCCCGCCAGCGCGATGTTCTGCGTGTCGGTCCACGCGCACTTGTCGGCGTTCTCGCTCGTCTGTGCGTCGTTCCAGCCGTCCTGGAAGGAGGTGAAGTTGTCCGGGTCGGTGACGGCCTCCGAGTACTCGTGGCCGGTGACGATGCTCCAGCCGTCGAAGATGCCGTTCCCGTAGGCGTTGCTGGTGGCGTTCACGTTGTGCATGCCGCAGCCGCCGGTGCCGACACCGGGCCAGTTCGTGTTCAGCCAGGGGATGAACGCGTACTGGATGCGCTCGGGGTTGCCGAGGCCGGCGATCGACGTCGTCTGCGAGTGGTAGCCGCAGTAGACCGGCTGGCCGGTGGCCACCGGGCCTGGCGGCGTCAGCACGATGTACGTCGCGTTCGGGTCGTAGCCGAAGTGGCCGACTGCACGGAGCGCCTCACTCGCGATCGGATCGTCGACGAGGTTCTGCGCCAGCCCGAGCGTGACGATGTCGGACGGCACGGGACTGGGGTCGACCCACACGCCCTTCAGCTGGTGCTTCGGGTTCGTGACGAAGCCTGAGCCGCCGACGCAGGTCGTCGACCCGGGCAGCGCGTTCTTGCAGTACTGCGCCTGCACGTTGGCCCACGGGCTGCCGCCGACGTTGGCGAAGAACGACTGCAGGTACGTCTGCAGCGTCTTGCTCGAGAACAGCGTCCCGTCGGTGTCCGCGGTCTGGAAGCCGGACGCCCAGTCGGGGCCCCACCAGATCAGGTACACGGCCGGCGTCGTCTCGACGCCGATCGCGCCCGGGCCGCCGTTGCCGCCGTGGTAGATCAGGTCGTTCGACAGCGTGTCGGTGATCGCCGCGTCGGGGTTCTGGCCGGGCGCCCAGAAGAAGTGCTTCGCGTTGGTTGGGACGTCGGCCGACGCCCGCGACGCTGCCTGCGCGCCGAGCGCGCTGCAAAGCAGGATCGCGACGGAGATGGCCAGCACGCTCCGCAGAGCTGAGCTCATCGAGGTCCTCCTGAGTTGGATCCGGCGCCCGCCTAACGCCGGACGAGGGCAGAGAATGACACCACTACAAGTGGTGGAAGATAATCACCACGCACAGTGGTGTCAACTGTGACGAAAGCTGTCGCCCGCCAGGCCGAGAACCTGCGCAAATCTGACTCGGGGTGGGGCTGGCGCTAGGCGACGCGGACGCGGGGCTTGGGCAGGCGCGCCTCGACATCGTCGATCGTCACGCCCTGCTCCCAGACCGCGTTGAACGCGACCTTCAGGATCTGCGCCAGCGCGCTGTGCTCGACGACCACGATCGTCAGTTCGGATTGGCCGGCGACCGGGTCCTCCATGCCGAACATCACGAACTTCTCGTCGATGATCACCAGCTTCAGCGGCAGCTCTTCGACGAAGCGCGCCTCTTCACCGGCCTCGATGAAGCGCCGGACGCCGGCGCCGAAGTCGGGATCGTCGAGCGCGGAGTATTCGTAGACGCTGCGCGCGCGGTGCTTCCGCGACACCTCGAGCCCTTCGACGTTCTCCTGCGCCGGCTTCGCGTAGGGCGGCTTGGTGAAGACGAGGATCTCCTCGCGGATGTTGTCCTGCAGCTCGCCGAAGCGCTCGTTGATCGCGCTGCGGTCGCGCAGCACCTCGATGTAGTCGAGCGGATCGCGCTCCTTCCTGCCCGCCGCGAATGCGGGCGCTAGCGCCTCGATCATCTCCCGGCTCGAGCGCTCGAGCCGGTCGAGCTCCTCGCGCCGTGCGATCACGAGCCGTTCGATCGCGAACTCGGGCGACACCGGGGAATATCGCGTCGGCGAGCCGGGCCGCTGCGTCGCGAGCCCCTTCTGGACAAGGGTCGCGAGCACGTCGTAGATCCGCTGCCGCGGAATGCGCGCGAGGCGCGCGACCTCGGCGGCGCTCGACGAGTCGCGGCGCACCAACGCCAGGTAGGCCTTCGCCTCGTAGCTCGTCAGGCCCAGCTCGACGAGCCGTTCAGTGCTCGCGGGCACGCGTTGAGTGTAACCACCGCTGATGGTGGTTGAAACGCGGTTTGTGTTAGGGCTGGGCGTCGTACGAGGGTGCGACGTCGACCAGGTTGAACGGCACGCCGCCCACGCCGCCGAACGAGGTGTTCTCGGCCGGCGCCGGCAGCGTCATCGTGCTCGCCGTGACGCTGTAGAGCCGCGAGCTGAACGGCGCCACCCCGGCGTCCAGGCTGACGGCGCTGAGTGGTACGTCGATCGTGATCGTCCCTCCGTTGCCGTTCGTGACCGAGCAGGCGCCCGGTGCGGTCAGCTGGGTCGCGCCGGGATAGGTCAGCTGGTAGCCGTCGGCGTTCTGCTCGATCGCGTTCTGGCCGGTCCAGCACGCGACGGCCCCGCCCTGGCTCGACTCGGCGTAGACGTGGAAGTTGAGCCCGCCTGTCGCGCATGAGGGCGCGCCGGGCGTGCAACTCGCGCTCGCCGGCACGAGCCATTGTGTGAGCCACACGGTGACCGGGTCCGCGTCGGGCGAAAGCGGTGCCGCGGCGCTCATGTTCGCGACCTTCATCGTCACGCGCAGGCAGGCCGCGCCGGCCGGGTGGCAGCTGCTAACCGACGGCCAGGACACCTGCGACGAGGTGATGTCGAGGTTCGGCATCGATGCGCTCGAAACGCCGGCGGCGTCATACGTCGCGTCGCCGCCGGCATCGGTCGTCGAGTTGAGCGCGATCGGTGGGCCGGTAGGTGACTTCTTCACGTACACCCCCGGGCCGCCGTTCTGCGACACGTACATCGCGTGCGAGCCCATCACGTTGCCGTCGACGTTGTTCGAGTCCGCGTAGGAGATGTCGGCCTCACCCTTCGGCCCGATGCGCAGCTGGAAGAAGTCGCCGAGCGTGCGCGTCGTCCCCGACAGGCCGAGGTTGGTCGCGCCGCCGCACTGGTTGCCGATGATCGACTGGATTCCGCCGCGCCGGATCGGGTGCTCCGACGCAAGGATCGGCGGCGTGAACGTGACGGTTCTCGCGTGCGCGTTCAGCGTCTGCGTCAGGTACAGGCTCCACGGGCCGGGCACCGCGTCGGGGCCGCCGTTCGGGCAGGCCTGCGGCCCGCCGGCCGGGTCGACGTGGGCGGCCGTCCCGTACCAGGCGATGTCGACGCGGCCCTCGTCGCCGGCCGCGGCCCAGGCGTAGACGTTGTTCGCGAGCCCCGTTGGCACCTGCACCGGCGCCGACCAGTGCGCGCCCTCGTCGGTCGAGTAGGCGTACATCAGCGAGGTGTCGCCGGCAACCGTGCCGCTCACGGGCGCCTGCTCCCAGACGGCGTAGAGGTTGCCCGCACGGTCGATCGCGAGCGACGGGAAGTTGGCGGCCGCGCGCACGGCCGTCGGGTCGCCGAGGTTCGCGAGGGGCAGGTCGACGCAGTCCAGGCCGCTCGGGTCGCTGACGTTCGGCACCGGCAGGCCGACCGCAACCGGGAAGCAGCGTGCGACGAGCACTTTGCTGAGGCTCCCGTCGTAGTGGACGACGAACACGTGGTGGACGGGTGCCGCCAGCACGGAGGCCTGGCCGCTCACGACGTGGCCGGTCGTCGTCGCGACCGGGCTCACCTCGTTGTTGCCCATGATTCCTTCCTCGCAGCCGCCGGGCTGCGTGATGCGGTTCGGCGGGCCGAACTGCAGCCCGGCCGTCGCGCCGCCGAGCGAGCGGTACATGACGAGCACGTTGTTGACCTGGGTCGACCCGCACTGGACGGCGCCGTTGCCGACCTCGTCGTTCGTGAGGTACAGCGAGCCGCCGTTCGTCGGGTCGCCGTCGAGCGCGTACCACTGCCGGTCGACGCCGCCGTCCGGGACGCCCGTCGAGTTGCAGGGCAGGAAGCTGCGGCCCTGGTCGTCGGAGCGAGAGACGCTGAAGTTCGCGAGCGAAAGGTCGTTGAAGTACAGGCGGCCGGCGCCGTCGACCGCGAGCTCCGTGTCGCCGCCGCCCGGACACGCGATCACCTTGCCGTTCAGCGGCGCTGCCGCGGGGATCCACTTGAACGTCTTGCCGCCGTCGAGCGACCGCCAGATCCAGCTGGTGTCCGAGCCACCGGAGTCCGGCGAGCTCATGTAGATGCGGTTCGTGTTCGACGGGTCGAGACGGAGGTCGGCCTCGAACCCCCAGCCGGCGACGCCTGCCATCGTCGGCTGCCCGAACGTCGGCCCCGACGGCGGCTTGGCCATCGTCGCGCGGACGCCGGCGCCGCGCGGGAACGTGAGTGCGGTCGGACGCCCGGCCGGCGCTCCCGACTGGGCCCGGAGGCCGGAGTCGCTCTCGGCCGCGAGTCGAAGCCCGGGGGCCGCCGTGCGCGTGTGGGCGCCGAGCGCCGAAACGAGCCCGACGGCAAGCAGCACCGCTACCGGCAGCCGCATGCCCGCGCGATACCGCATCCGCACTCCCGGCATGGTGGCCGATCTCGGCCCGTCAGGCAAGTAGTTCCTACGCGCGCGACTTCAGCCCGGCGTAGACGAACTGCAGCAGGTCCGCGACGGCGAGCGCCGAGTATGTGCCGGTGACCGCTCGCGTCACGCGCGGCGCGTGCAGCATGCCCGCCAGCAGCCCGCCGGCGACCCACTGGCCGGTGCACTCCGGGCACGAGACGAGCTCCCCGATCGAGCGTCGCAGCCCGGACCCGCGCGGCGACTCGTCGATCGAGTTCGTTCCGCTCTTCTCGTCCAGGTGGACGAACGGCGCCCGCGCGAAGCTTGTCACCGAGTCCTTCGTCACGAGCCGCGCCACCTTGTGGGTCGTGAGCGCCATCGCGATCACGTCACCCGTCGACAGCCGCTCGGGAAGTCGCTTGCGGCGGGCCGCCGTGATCAGCGCGGCGCTCATGCCCGCGCCGAAGACGGCGGTCAGCGCCGCGTACGCCCCGAGCGGCTGTTCGTCGTCGGAGTAGCCCGCGAACGGCGAGCGCGACTGCACCCGCGCGGTCACGTGCGCTACGTCGCCGCCTTGTTGATGCCCGTGCGGAGCAGGCCGCCCGTCGCGATCTGCGTCAGCTTCTTGTCGGCGTCGCTCTCCTCGTCGAGCGTCTCGTTGAGCAGGGTCTCGACGTCGTCGTGCCCGAGCTCGTCTGCGAGCGTGCGCGCGGTGCCGTACCCTGCGATCTCGTAGTGCTCGACGCGCTGCGCGGCCGCGATCAGCGCGACATCCTTCGCCGCCGGATCGCCCTGCGCCGAGATGATGTGCTCACCCTCGGCGATCAGGCCCTCCATGCCCTTGCACTTCTCCGCCGGCGGCGAGACGCCGAGCACGCTGAAGATCTGCTCGAGCCGCCGGACGTGGGCGCGGGTCTGGTCGAGGTGCTCGTCGAGCGCCTCGCGCAGCTTGCCGTCCGACGCCGCGCCTGAGACCTTCGGCAGCGCCTGCACAAGCTGCTGTTCGGCGCTGTACAGGTCGCCGAGCTGCTCGATCAGGACGTCCTGAAGCGAGTTGAACTGCATCGTTTCCCCCTTTGTCGCACGTCTTTGTCGCACCGTTGAGTGGCTTGGCGTACCCCGGCCACCTCACTCAAAACAACGCGTCAGTCAGTGACCGAGATGCTGCCCGAGAGGCTGAATGTGTGCTCTTTGGGCGTCTCGTCGACAGGCCGCCAGCTGAGCAAAAGGGTTGCGGCGGCTCCGTCGGCATACCTCTTCGCCCACGCGTCCGTCATGTGCAGGGCGCCGCTGCTCGTCGCCCGCCAGCCGGCGGCCGCGGCACGGTCGGCGAAGAAGCGGAAGACGCTGCGCGGCGGGCCTGACCAGCCGAAGGTGGTGACGATGCTCGGACCGTCCCAGCCGGCGCCGCTGAACCCCGGCTGCACGTGTCGTGCGCGTGTGCGCATCAGGGTGGGCGAGCTCGCGCCGGACGGCAGGGCGGAGAAGACGCGGTCGTTGCCGAGCTCGTACAGCCGCTTGTCGCCGGGGTCGCCGCCGGAGTGCGTGCCGCAGCCACACGTGAGCAGACCCCCGACCGCCAGCAGCGGCAGGTAGCGCATACGCAGGAGATAGCACTCGTAGGAGACGGCGGCCCCCGGCTAGAGCCCCCGCAAGAGCTCGCGCAGTGCCGCGCCGACGTCCGGCCAGCGGTACAGGGCGACGGCCTCGTCGAGCGCGCACCAGCGAAAGTCGTCGTGCTCCCAGTTCAGCGTTGGTTCGAAGTCCGGCGGCGCCTCCACGATGAAGCCCGTGACGGCGATGCGTTCTGTTCCCGGCGGCCACTCCGCGCGCCGCTCGAGCGACTCCTCCGCCGCGGCGTAGCCGTACTCGTGGCGCACCGGCCAGAGAAGCTCGCGCGCATCGAGGTCGAGCTCCTCACGTAGCTCGCGGATCGCAGCCTGCTCGGCGTTCTCGCCGGGCTCGAGCGCGCCCGAGCACGGGTGCCAGTACCCGCCGAGCGCGGGACTGCGGTGGAGCGCGAGGAACTCCGCCCCGGCGCGCCGGCACACGAACACCTGCACCTCCTCCGGTCGTCTCATCGCCGGCGCCGGACGAGCAGCCCGAGCACCGTGCCGAACAGGGCGTGCGTCGCCACCTCGTAGGCGATGACGCGGCGGTTCGTGAGCAGGCGCGGCCACGTGCCGTTGCGGCGGTCGGGATGGATCCGGTCGACGACGAGCATCCCCGGCCAGAGGACGGCGTTCTCGAGCTCGGCTGCAAGCACGCCTTGCCGGACGCCGCGCCCACCGAGCTTCTCGAAAGCGACGCCGAACACGGCGCCGTTCGCCAGATGGAGCGCAAGGCCGGCGACCGGCCACCAGCGCGAGCGCGTTGCCTGGCGGCCGAGCAGGCGCACGTCCGAATAAGGCGTCCGCAGCAGCCGGCCGAGTGCCGGCTCCGCCGCCGCCCACACGGCGGTCGCGACGATCCCTGCCCTGGCGCCCCTCACGGCGCGATCTTGTCAGGGGCCGGATGCGATCGTGAACGTCCACGTGGACGTGAAGCTGTCAGGGCTGCCCGTGCCGATCTTCTGGTTCGCCGGGATCGCCTGCGAGAAGGTCAGCGTGACCGTGGCCGGCCCGGTGCCCGTGCCGGCGGAGGCGTTGTAGACCTTGGTCGCTGTCCCGGCCGTCGCGCCGAACCCGCCGGTTGGGTAGCTGACGGTGTTCGTCGGTAGCGCGCAGCTCCCGCTCGCGCTCGCCGCGCTCGCCGCAGTGACCTGCGGTGCGGGCATCGTGTTCCCCCGGCCGTCAGACCACGCCGTCGCGTAGACACTGATGTTCCAGCCGCTGCCCGAGCCGGTCTCGTCGTCGGGTGTGAGCGCGCCGTTCACGGTCGCGGTCTGGTTGACGCCGGTGAGCGTCGTGCTCGGGAACGTGATCGACGACGGCGGCGTCAGCCCGAGGCTGCCGCCCGAGCACGTGATCGAGTACGCAACGATCGTTCCGGCGTTGCCCGACGCCCAGCAGTGGTTCGCGTCGGTGCAGCTGACGTCGTTGAGCGTGTTCGTCGTCGCGGACGATTGGCTCGCCCAGGTCGTGCCCCCGTTCGCCGTCGTCAGCATGAGGCCGCTCGCCCCGCCGGCCCAGCAGCTGCTCGCGCTCGCGCACCAGATGCCGTTCAGCGTGGAGATCGTGCCCGACGTCTGGCCCGACCAGCTTGAGCCGTTCGACGTGACGCGGATCGTTCCGCTCGCGCCTGCCGCCCAGCAATGCGTCGAGTCAGTGCACGTGATCGCGTTCAACGCGTTCGTCGTGCCCGAGGTCTGGCTCGACCAGGTCGCGCCGTTGGTCGTGACGAGGACGATGCCGCTCGCACCCACCGCGAAGCAGTTCGTGGTGCTGAGGCAGGCGATGCCGTTCAGCGCGTTCGTCGTTCCCGACGTCTGCCCCGACCACGTCGTCCCGTTCGTCGTGGCGCGAATCACGCCGCTCGCGCCGACCGCCCAGCAATGGGTCGGGTCGACGCAAGCGACGTCGTTGAGGTTGCTTGTGACGCCGGAGACCTGCGCCGACCAGAGCGTGCCGCCGTTCGCGGTGGTGAGGATCGTCCCGGTTGCACCGACCGCCCAGCACACGCTCGTGCTCGGGCAGGCGACGTCGGACAGTGAGGAGGTCGAGCCGGACGTCTGGCCGCTCCAGCTCGTGCCGCCGTTCGTCGTCGCGCGGATCGTGCCGCTCGCGCCGACCGCCCAGCACACGCTCGAGCTCGCACAGCGGAGGCCGTTGAGCGCATTCGTCGTCCCGGAGGTCTGCGCCGCCCACGAGCCGGTGCCGGCCAAGCCGGTCGGGACGGCAAGCAGGGTTGCGATCAGGAGTATCGCTGCTGCAACAAAGGCCGGGCGCGCGCTCACGGCCGGCTGCGGCGGAGCCGCAACACCCACCCGATCCCCGCCCCGGCGACCGCGGTCAACGAGGCGACGCCGATCACCATCCAGGTCGGCACGCCGGAGGACGCGACCTTGACGACGGTCGCGGCCGCCGCGGGACGGCGGTCGGTCGTGCCGAGAAGAGGTGAGCCGAGCAGGACGCGGGCGTCGGCGGACGCCGTGGTTTGCGGACACGACGCGCGTGCGCGCAGCGCGTAGGTCGCGGGTTTCAGTCCATGGCGCAGGACAAGCGGGTACGCGATCGTGTCGCCGGGCAGGATCGTGTCGAGCTGGCGGCTGACGGTCTCGTGCAGCTTCCGCGCCGTCAGCCCAACCGAGAGACGGGGCTTGCAGAGGAGCCCGCCTCTGTTCCCGATCCCGACGACGACGGAGCCGAGGCGAGTCCCGGGCAGCGTGCGCAGCGAGAGGCGGCCGAGCTGCAGTCGTGCCTGGGCAGGCCCGGGTACGCGGATCAGCACGCCGACGACCTCGCGCAGCACCTGGCGCACCTGGAACCGGCCGCTGGAGGTGCCGACGTCGGTGTCCTCGAAGGCGATTCCGGCCAGGTGATCGCCCGGCCGCGTGCCGGCGGGCACGCGGGCGGTGAACCCGACCGTCGCCTCCGTACCGGGAAGAACCGTGATCCGACGGGCGTCGACGCGAACCCAGGCGCCGGCCTTGCGGCGCGGCGTCTCGCGGTTGGCATAGACCGAGCCGGAGGTCTGCCCGGTCAGGCCGTCGACGGGGTAGACGAGCAGCGTCACCGGCGTCGAGCCGCCGTTCGAGACGACGACGTCGTCCGAGAACGATCCGGCCGGCGCGACCGTGCGCTTGAAGTAGGCACGGCTCGCCGGGTCGGCGGCGTCGTAGTGGCCCGGGCGGATGCTGAAGCTCGCCGCCCCGGCTCCCTGAGCAGCCGGGGCGGCGATGGCGGCGAGCGCCAGACCCGTGCGGCAGAGTGCTCGGGTGCTTCGCGGGCGGTGGGGCACAGCGCTTACGGTCCGCTGACCAGAGAGATAGTCCAGGTAGAGGTGTACGTCCCGGCGAAGGTGTTCGCCGGCACGGACAGGCGCCACGTCGGCGTAACGGTCTGGTTGCCGAGCCCAGTGTTGGCGGCGGCGTTGTACATCTTGGTCGCCGTCGGCGCGGTTCCGGCGGCCGGCAGGACGTAGGGGTAGGTGACGCTGTTCGTCGCCAGCGTGCAGGTCGCGCTCGCGTCGCAGGCGTCGGTCGGTGCACCCGTCAACGACGTCGCGGTGGTCGACAGCAGACGCGGTGAGCCGCCGCCGGTGCTGAACGTCGTCGAGGTGGCCGTGATGTTCCAGCCCGTGCCCGAGCCGGTCGCGTCGCCGACGTCGAGCGCCTGCGTCGTGGTCACTGACTGGTCGAGGCCGTTCAACGTTGCCGAGAAGGTGACGTTCGGCGGCGTCGACACGAAGCCGAGCGAGCCGGCCGCGATCGTTGCGGTGCCCGTCGCGCCCAGCGCGACGACCGGAAGCAGTGCCGCGACCAGCGTGACGGCGAGTCCGGCGGTGAGCCGGCGGCCGGTGCGCGTCCAGTGCAAATTCATCGAAGCTCCTTTTCTCATGCCACGCGATGTGACCCGCCTCCCCGAATCGAGGCGGCCGATTGCCGCTTTCGGGTCACTCATCGGAAGCTGAGGCCGCAGTTTTCTCCCGCTTTTGGGTGATCTGGCCCGTCGTTCGACGTGGTTTGGCGGACTCCTCGCGTAGCAGGAATCGGGGCGTCTACCGGGAATCCGGTAGACGCATCTCAAGATTTCGGGAGTCGAGCCGATACCTGCGAACGTGAAGCCCAGCAAGAACCCGGTGGGCGATCCCTACCGGCTCCTCTTCGAAAACGTCGGCCAGATGGTCTGCACGCTGGACATGGAGGGCCGGTTCACGTCGGTCAACGCGGCCGGCCTGACGTTGACGGGCTACACGGAGAGCGAGTTGATCGGACGTCTGGCGCTCGAATTGATCGACCCGGACGTGCGCCGGGATGCCGTCAAGCGCTTCGAGCGTCGTCTGAAGGCAGGGCCTGACGCGCCGCCAGACGAGTCGATCGTGCGCGCGCGCGACGGGAGTCGCGTGCCGGTCGAGGTGACATCCGCGCTGATCAGGGACGCGGACGGCAAACCGATCGGCGTGCTCGGCCTGGTGCGCGACGTCAGCGACCGCAAGCGCGACGAGCAGATCTTGCTCGAGAGCGAGGAGCGGTTCCGGAGCGCGTTCGACTACGCGGCGATCGGGATGGCGCTCGTCGGGCCGGACGGCGGCTGGATTCAGGTGAATCGGGCGCTGTGCGACATCGTCGGCTACTCACGCGACGAGCTCCTAGGCGGGGCGACGTTCCAGGACATCACGCACGCCGACGACCTCGAGGCGGACCTCGGCTACGTCCGCCGCATGCTCGACGGGGACATCGACACGTACCAGATGGAGAAGCGCTACCTCCACAAGCGCGGTCACATCGTCTGGGTGCTGCTCAGCGTGTCGCTCGTCCGTTCGAGCGACGGCAGCCCGCTGTACTTCATCAGCCAGATCCAGGACATCACCGCACGCCGCACCGCGCACGAGGCGGTCGAGCGCAGCAAGGAGCAGCTGGCCGAGGCGCAACAGATCGCACAGATCGCGAGCTGGGAGCGCAATTCCTCCGGCACGATCTGGTCGGAGCAGGTCTACGACGTCTTCGGCCTCGATCGCAAGCGCGACCTGCCGACCGAGGAGCAGTTGATCGAGTTCGTCCATCCGGACGATCGCGCGCGCGTCGTGTCGGGCATGGAAGAGGCGCGCCGCTCGCTCGAGCCGTTGTCGATCGAGTTCCGCATCGTGCGTCCGGACGGCGCCGTTCGCTGGATACACACCCGCGGCAAGACCGTGGGTGACGGCTTGGACGTCGTCAGGCGCGTCACCGCGCAGGACATCACCGAGCGCAAGGAGGCCGAACAGCGCCTGGCCGAGGCCGAGCAGCGCTACCGCATGCTCGTCGAGCAGCTGCCGCTCGGCATGTACGTGCGGCCGCTCGACATGTCGAAGCCGAACATCTACGCGAGCCCGCAGGTCGAGCCGATGCTCGGCTATCCGGCCAGTGCGTGGGAAAGCGATCCCGACCTGCTGGCGAAGATCGTGCATCCCGACGACCGCGACCGCGTCCTCGGCGAGGCCAAGCGCGTGCGGTCGACCGGCAAACCGCTCAACGACGAGTACCGCTACGTCACGCCCGACGGACGAGTCGTGTGGGTGCAAGACGAGACGTACCTCGTGAACGACGAGCACGGCGAGCCGGCGTTCGTGCAGGGCTATCTGCTCGACATCACCGAGCGGAAGCAGGCAGAGGCGGAGCGCGACAGGCTGCGCGAGGAGCTCCATCACGCCCAGAAGCTCGAGGCGATCGGGCGGCTTGCCGGCGGCGTCGCGCACGACTTCAACAACATGCTGACGGCGATCAAGGGGTACAGCGAGCTGCTGCTCGGCGCGCTCGACCGCGACGACCCGCTCCGTGCGCATGCGGCGCAGATCAGGCGCGCCGCCGAGCAGGCCGCGGTTCTGCCGCGTCAGCTGCTCGCGTTCAGCCGCAAGCAGGCGCTGCAGCCCGAGTTGATCGACCTGAGCGAGGTCGTCGCGAACACGAGCGACCTGTTGCGGCGGCTGATCAGCGAGGCGATCACGCTCGAGACGAACGCGTCCGACCCCGTGTTCGCCTCGGTCGACGCGGGCCAACTCGAGCAGGTGCTGATCAACCTCGCGCTCAATGCGCGCGATGCCATGGCGGACGGCGGCACGCTGGCGATCGAGACGCGAGCCGTCGACGTCGACGACGAGCTCGCGGCGGAGCACGAGGCCAAGGCCGGGCGTTACTCGCTCATCACGGTGACGGACGACGGTCAAGGGATCGACGCCGAGACAAAGGACAAGATCTTCGAGCCGTTCTTCACCACCAAGGCGACCGGTCACGGCTCCGGTCTCGGGCTCGCAAGCGTGTACGGAACGGTCAGCCAGAGCGGCGGCTTCATCCGCGTGGAGAGCGAGCCGGGACGCGGCGCGCGGTTCGAGATCTACTTCCCGGCGCGAGAGCCCGCAGAGGCGGCGCCGAGGCAGCCGGCGCGCGACCGCGGCGCGAGCGGCCCCGCGGTGCTGCTCGCAGAGGACGAGGAGATCGTTCGCGATCTGGCGGTCAGCGTCCTCGAAGGCGCCGGCTTCGAGGTGCGCACGGCGGCGAACGGCAAGGACGCCGCTGCGCTCTACGAGCGAGAGGCGGGCGCGATCGACGTCGTCGTCACCGATCTGGTGATGCCGGAGATGGGCGGGCTCGCGCTCGCCGAGCGGATTCGCGGCCGGAACCCCGAGACGCCCATTGTCTATATGTCGGGCTACACCGATGAGGAGCCGAGAGCCCAGGGCTCGACGTTCCTGCAGAAGCCGTTCTCCGCCGAGTCGCTCGTCAAGGCGGTGAAGGACGCGACTGCCGCGGCGACCGGCTTCACATGCGTGATCGCCGACGATCACCCGGCTGTGCTCGACGCGATCGCCCACTACCTCGAGACGCAGGGCATTGCCGTCGTCGCGCGCGTCGGTACCGGCGACCAGGCGTTGCGCGCCATCGCCGAGCACCAGCCCGCCGTCGCGCTGCTCGACGTCGCCATGCAGCCGATGCCCGGAATCGAGGTCGCGCAGCGCGCACGAGCCGTGTCGCCGTCGACGCGCGCGATCATCTACACGGGGCACCGTGACGCCTTCTTGCTCGCGCAGGCACTCGAGGCCGGTGCCGTCGGCTTCCTGCTCAAGGAGGCGCCGCTCACCGAGCTGACGCGGGCGCTGACGATCGTCGCCGGCGGCGGGACGTACGTCGACGCCGGGCTTGCCGGAATGGTTGCCGAGCCGCCGCCAGAGCCGTCGAGAGTGCCGCCGCTGACGCGGCGCGAGCAGGAGATCCTCGGCCATCTCGCCAACGGCAAGACGAACGACAAGGTCGCGCAGGAGCTCGGGATCTCGCCCGAGACAGTGCAGTCGCACGTGCGAAATGCCATGGGCAAGCTCGATGCCGACACGCGCACGGAGGCGGTCGCTACGGCACTCCGCCACTCGCTGATCCAGTAGCCGTGTGCGAGAGTCCGCGCGTGGCCCTCGTCGCCGGCCTGCACCACATGACGTTTCTCACCGCCGACCTCGATCGGCTGATCGGGTTCTACGAGCGAGTTTTCGACGCGCGCCTGACGTTCGATCGCGTCGAGGGGGATCCGCCGTACCGGCGCCACGCGCTGATCGAGATCGGCCCGCACACGCTGCTCCACCCGTTCCAGGTCGACAGCGCGGACCTGCCTGACCCGCAGCCGATCTTCAACCGCGGCCGGCTCGACCATTTCGCGCTCGACGCGGTGAGCGAGGAAGCCTTCCGCGAGATCCGACGCCGGCTGATCGCCGAGGGTGCGTACGCGATCGACGACGGTTTCGTCACGGACATGGGATCGATGCTCAGCCTCAGCTACCGCGATCCCGACGGCCTCTGGTGCGAGGTCATGTGGGTCAAGCCGGGCGAGCCGTTCAACACCGGCATCGGGCCGCCGGCGGAATGGCGGATGATCAACCTCGACTGAGACCGGGGGTTGGCTCGCACGGGACGAGCTGCGGGTCGGTCTCGGCTGCATGCGGCTCCCTCCGGACACGGCTGCCGCCACCATTGGTGCTGCCGCGGCCGCCGGGATCACCGTCTTCGACACCGCCCGCGCCTATGAGGGCAACGAGCGCGTCCTCGCCCAGGCATTGCGCGGTTGCGGTGCCGCCTCGCGTGCCCGCATCGTCACCAAGGGCGGCATGAGCCGTGCGGCGGGCGGCTGGGTGCCGGACGGCCGCGCGAAGACGATCCGCGCCGATTGCGAGGCGAGCCTCGCCGAGCTGGAGGGGCTGCCGATCGACCTCTACCTGATCCACGCGCCCGACCCACGGACGCCGTGGCGCACGTCGCTGCGTGCGCTCGCCAGGCTCGTCGACGACGGCCTCGTGCAGCGCGTGGGCGTCGCCAACGTGAACCGCCGCGCGCTCGACGAGGCGCTCGACCTCGTTCCTGTGTCCGCGGTGCAGGTTGCGCTCAGCCTGCGCGACGACCGTGCACTGCGCGGCGGCGTCCTCGAGCGGTGCGTCGACGCGGGTGTCGCGCTGATTGCGCATTCGCCGCTGGGC
>JBKPRG010000148.1:0-42870 GCA_046765815.1 Actinomycetota bacterium | reverse complement strand
GCGCATGCGGCGCGCCGCCGCGCGGCAGCCGTAGAAGTAGCCGTGCAGGTTCGCGCGCAGCAACCCGTGCCAGTCGTCGTCCGAGGTGTCGACGACGTCCCTCACCATCAGCTGCGCCGCGTTGTTGACCCACACGTCGATCCCGCCCCAGCGGCGCTCGACCTCGACGGCGAGGCCCTCGACCGCCTCGGGGTCGCCCGTGTCGCCGGCGACGAAGTACCCCTCCGCGGGCGCGCCGCCGTCGAGCGAGATGCCTGCGACCGAGGCGCCCGCGTCGGCAAAGGCCCGCACCACGGCCTCGCCGATGCCACTCGACGCGCCGGTCACGACCACCCGGCGTCCGGCCAGCTCCATGCGGCGACTGTATAGCTGTCTAGACGGTTGGGCAAGCGAACGCCCGCGCGGGGTTCGTCACAAAGATCTGCTCGCTCAGCTCGGCGCCCAGCTCGCGTTCGAGCCGCGGCTTGAAGCGAGCGAAGACGTAGTCGAGCCCCGGACCACCGCCGTAGGCGCGGAGCATGTTGCGCCGCCCGGTGTCGCCGCCGAGGAGGAGGCGCTCGGCGTGGCCGCGCCCGGCGAGGTCGGCGATCAGCTGCAGGATCGTCGAGTCGGGCCAGTACTTCGTCCGGCCCGGCCCGTCCAGCTGCAGCGTCGCGCCGGTAGCAGCCGTTTCCGCGTGCTCGCCGGCGTCCGGGTTCCGATCGACGTGCGCGAGGATGACCGATCTCGGCGGCACGCCGAGCTCGCGCAGGCGCTCGACGATGTCGAGCCCCATCGTGCCGTGCTGCGTGTGGACGCAGACAGGAGCGCCGGTTCGCTTGTGCGCCTCGGCGCCCGCCTCGAACGCCTTCTGCTCGAACGGCGTCAGATGGTGGTAGCTGGCGCCGAGCTTGACGATCCCGCAGCGATCCTCGAGCTCGGCGCTGAAGCGGTCGGCGAGCTCGTCGACCGGCACCGCGCGGAACTGATCGTCGGCCACGTAGTGGGCGTCGCGGTGCAGGCCGGTGGCGGCGACCACGTGCAGCCCGGTTTCGCGGGCGACGCGGGCGAGCCCGTCGAGGTCGCGCCCGAGCCCGAGCGGCGTCCAGTCGACGAGCGAGCGCGCGCCGGCGGCGACGAGCGTCCGCGCCTCCTCGACCGCCTTGTCGGCGTCGAGGAACTCGTCGCCGGGTTGCGCCGGCGTGTCGAGAAAGAGGTGCTCGTGCGCGTCGCAGGGACCGAGCTCATCTGGGCGGATGTCACCGAGCACGGTCCGGACGAAAAACGTGTCAGACACTTTCAAAAGTGTCTGACAGCAGTGTGGCCAATGAGTCGTGCAGGGCTTCGTCCGTGTCCAACCCCGGCCCCCCGGAGTGGGGCAGCCCGCCGATCTCGAGGATGAGCGGCACGTCGAGCTCGCGCAGCGGCGTGAAATCGACGTTGCCGCGGCCGAGTGGGAGGTGGTGGTTCGTCTCCGGCAGCGGCGTATCCGACACGTGCACCAGCGTGAAGCGCTCCTGCAGGGCGAGGAAGCGCGGCACGTCCTCGGCCCGGGTGTGGTTCACGTCCCAGACGAGGCCGAGCGCCGGCACCGCATCGAGCAGCGCCTCCACCTCGTCGACCTCGACGAGGATGCGGTGACCGGGGGCGTTGTGCTCGACGGCGAAAATGAGCTCGGTCTCCTGCGCGACCGCAACCGCGTCAGCCAGGTCGGCGGCCAGCACCGGGCCGGCGATCGCCGCCCCGACCGGATGGATGTGCACGCGCAGGAAGCCGATCTCTTCGATCGCGCGCAGGTTGGCGCGGAGCGCCCGGGAGAACGTCCCCGGCTCGCCCTCGTGGCGCACCAGCATCTCCAGCACCGGTTCGAGCCCGGCGTCGTCGAACAGCGCGCCGAGCTCCTCGGCACCGACGCCGAGCTCGTCCTCGAGCTCGCCCGCACGGTCGGAGCGGATCTGCACGGTGTCGAAGCCGGCCGCGGCCGCGAACGCGAGCTCGTCGGCGGGCGGACGCCAGTTGCCGCCGGTGAGGCGGCCGAAGAACCGCCCCAGCATGCCCACGTCCACTGCTAGGCCGTTGCGGGCTCGCGCTGCAGGACGAGCTCCGCGATCTGGATCGCGTTCAGCGCGGCGCCCTTGCGAAGGTTGTCGCACGCGAGGAAGAGCGCCAGGCCGCGCTCGACCGTCGGGTCGCGGCGTAGGCGCCCGACCAGCACGTCGTCGACGCCGCGCGACTTGCCGGGCGACGGGAACTCCTCGACGCGCACGGACGGCGCGTCGGCAAGCAGCGAGCGCGCCTGCTCGGGCGACAGATCGTCCTCGAGCTCGACCCAGATCGCCTCGGCGTGGCCGACCATCACCGGCACGCGCACGCAGGTCGCCTGAATCGGCAGTTCGGGCAGCTCGAGGATCTTCCGCGTCTCGTCGCGCAGCTTCGACTCCTCGTCGAACTCCTCGCCGTCGTACTCCCACTCCATCAGCAGGTCGTGCTCGTCAGGCTCCTGGTTGCGCAGCCTCTCCATGTTCTTCGCGCCGGCGCCTGACATCGACTGGTACGTGGCGACGCGCACTCGCACGAGACCGGCCTCCTCGTGCAGCGGCTTGAGCACGCACGTGAGCGGGATCGTGCAGCAGTTCGGGTTCGCGATGATGCCCTCGTGCTCGAGCGCGCGGCCGCCGTTCACCTCGGGCACGACCAGCGGGATGCCCGGCTCGAGGCGGTACGCGGACGACTTGTCGATCGCGACCGCGCCGCCGCGCACAGCGTGCGGAACCAACGAGCGCGAGGCGGAGGTCCCGACCGAGAAGAGGAAGACATCGACGTCGCCGCGCTCGAGTGCCTCCGGCGTCGCCTCCTCGACGACGAGCCGGCCGAGCTGCGTGCCCGCCGAGCGGGCTGACGCGAAGACGCGCACCTGCTCATAGCCGCGCTCCTCGAGCAGGCCCAGCGTCACGCTGCCGACGGCACCGGTTCCGCCGACGACGCCGACGCGCGGCTCAGGCACCGACGCGCTCCTCCGCGAACGCCTGGAACCGATCGTGCACTGCCTGAACGGCGCGCTCGACCTCCGAGGCGCGAACGACGCACGAGATGCGGATCGACGAGGTCGAGATGATCTCGATGTTGATGCCGGCTTCGGCGAGCGCGTCGAACATGTCGGCCGCAACGCCCGGGTGGCTCTTCATCCCGGCGCCGACCAGCGAGATCTTCGCAATGTCGGGATCGCGCTGGATCGTGCCCGCGCCGACGTCGCGCGCGACCTCTTCGAGGATCGGGTCCGCGACTGCGACGTCCGCCTTCGGCAGCGTGAAGGTGATCGACGTCGTGCCGTGCTCCGAGACGTTCTGCACGATCATGTCCACGTTCACGCCCGCGTCGGCGAGCGCGCGGAAGATCCGCGCCGCCACGCCCGGGCGGTCGGGCACGTCGGCGATGACAACCTTCGCCTCGGACGTGTCGTGGGTGACGCCGGAGATGATCGCCTTCTCGAGCAACGCTTCGTCCTCCTCGCCGATCCAGGTTCCCTCGCCGTCGACGAACGTCGACCGCACGCGGAGTCGAACACCGTAGCTGCGCGCGACTTCGATCGAGCGCAGCGCCATCACCTTCGCGCCCGAGGCGGACATCTCGAGCATCTCCTCGTAGGTCACGTAGTCGAGCTTCAGCGCCGCCGGCACGAGGCGCGGGTCGGCGGTGAAGACGCCGGGCACGTCGGTGAAGATCTCGCACGCATCCGCGCCGAGCGCGGCTGCGAGCGCGACGGCGGTCGTGTCGGATCCGCCGCGGCCGAGGGTGGTCACGTCCTGCGTCTCCGACGAGAAGCCCTGGAAGCCGGCGACGAGCACGATCCGGTCTTGCGCGAGCGCCTCCTGGATCCGGCGCGCGCGCACCTCGACGATCTTCGCCTTGGTGTGGCTCGCGTCGGTGACGATGCCGGCCTGCGAGCCCGTCAGCGACACCGCCTCGTGGCCGAGGTCGTGGATGGCCATCGCGCAGAGCGCATTGGAGATCCGCTCGCCGGTGGAGACGAGGAGGTCGTACTCGCGCGGGTGCGGCTGCGTCGACACCTCGTGGGCGAGCCGGATCAGGTCGTCGGTCGTCTTGCCCATCGCGGAGAGCACGCCGACGACCTTCGACCCGGACTCGCGCGCCGCGACCAGGCGCCGCGCGACCTGCTTCAGCTTGTCCGTGTCGCCGACCGAGGTGCCGCCGAACTTCATCACGACGAGTCCCGGCGTGCGCACGGCCTCGGTGACCGCAGGTACCGCTTCAAAGTCGATAGTGGTCATTCTGGAACAGTGTAGGCAGCGATGAAGCTCCCTCTTTCACCCTCGAAACTCCGTTTCTGGGTCGCCGGGCTGTTCGCGCTCGCAGGTCTGGCGCTGCTGCCGTGGACGATCTGGCTCGCCACGTCGCTCGAGCCGCACCACGAGACGGCCCAGTGGGATCTCGCGTGGTCGGGGTTCGACACCGGGCTCGCATTGATGTTCCTGCTCACGGCGCTCGCTGCCTGGCGGGGCTCACCGTGGGTTGCGGCCTGCGCGGCCGCGCTCGGAACGCTGCTGATCGCTGACGCGTGGTTCGACATCGTCCTCGAGAGCCACTACGACGAGCGGCGCATGGCGGTGCTGCTCGCCGTGTTCGTCGAGTTGCCGACCGCCGCGATCTGCTTCTGGATCGCCTACCGGACGGAGCAGTTCCTCAGCCGGATCGTCGGCGCGGCGTCACATCTCGCGGCGGCCCGAGAGAGCACGGCCGAGGGTGACCTCGTCCGCGTACTCGAGATCGCCGCCGACGGGGAGCCCGCTCGCGAGTCGCGTCACTCGGACGCGGCCTCGTAGCCGGTCGGCGAGGTACGCGGCGGTCGCCTCGCCGGTCATGTTCGGGTTGGTCGCGAGCACGACCTCCTGAACGCCGTTCGCCTCGACGCGCCGGAACAGCTCGTCGATGCGCAGGTCGCTCGGGTCGACGCCGTCGAGCGGCGACAGCGCGCCGCCGAGGACGTGGTAGAGGCCGCGGAACTCTGCGGTGCGCTCGAGCGAGACGACGTCGACCGGCTGCTCGACGACGCAGATCAGCGTGTGGTCGCGCCGCGCGTCCTGGCAGATGCCGCAGAGCTCCTCCTCTGTGAGGTTGCCGCAGTCGCGGCAGAAGCGGACGCGCTCCTTGACCTCCTCGAGCGCGGCGGCGAGCGCGAGCGCCTCGTCCTTCGGCCGCTGCAGGATGTGGAACGCGAGGCGCTGCGCCGTGCGCGAGCCGATGCCCGGCAAGCGCGTCAGCTGTGCGACGAGGTTCTCGACGGAGGGGCTGAACATCGCCGCCCCATTGTGCCGTCCGAAAAGGCTAGAGCCCGGGCAGCAGCCCGCCCAGGTCCGGCGGCAGCATCCCCTTCATCTTCGCCTCGACCTTCGCATGCGCGGCGCGCAGCGCCTCGTTGGCCGCCGCCATGACGAGGTCGGCGAGCATCTCCGGGTCGTCCGGGTCGATCGCCTTCGGGTCGATGCGCAGCTCCTTCAGCTCGCCGCCGGCCGTCGCGACCACCGTCACCATCCCGCCGCCCGCGGTGGCCTCGGCAGTCTCTTTCGCCGCCTCCTCCTGGAGCTGCTGCATCTGCGCCTGCATCTCCTGGGCTTGCTTCAGCAGTGCGTTCATGTCGAACGTCATTCGTCCAGCTCCCTCGCGTCGAAGGTGCTCTTCATCAGCTCGAGGACGTCTTCCTCGGTCGTGTGCAGCTCTTCAGCAGCTGCATGCCCGCCCTCGCCAAGCTCGAACTCGACCGCGAGCTTCCGGCCCGTCACCTCGTAGAGCGCCTCGCGGAGTAGCGCCGCGTTCTTGGGGTCCTCGGCGAGCTTGAGGTGGAACGACGCCGTCTGCGGAAACTCGAGTGTCAACGTGTTCCCTTCGAGCGACGCCGGGTGCGCTTCGCCGAGCGTCTTGCCGATCGGGATCGACCGCTCCTCGACAGCCGGGAGGATCGAGCGGCGCCACGCCTCCTGGAGCTGCTCGAGCTCGACCGGGACCGTGGGTTCCGGCGCCGCAATGGTGTCAGGCACTTTCTGGAAAGTGTCCGACACTTTTGGGGGTTCGCCCTGCTCGAGCCGCTCGAGTCGAAAAGCCAGCGACTCGCGAGACAAGTCAGCCGCCGGCCGAGTCACCTTGACGAGCGCCAGCTCGAGCGGCAGCCGTGGGTCGCCGCCCTGGCGCATGTCGTCGACCGCGACCGCGAGCAGGTCGATCAGCCTGATCACCGTCGCCTCCGGGATCTGATTCGCCTGTTCGCGCAGCCGCTCACGCGCCTCGTCGGTGACGGGCAGCGAGTCGGGCACCTCATGCATGTGCTGCACCAGCAGCAGGTGCCGCAGGTGCTCGAGCAGGTCGGTGACGAGCCGGCCGAGGTCCTGGCCCTGCGTGGACAGCTCCTCGAGGAACACGAGCGCGCCGGCTGTGTCGCCGTCGACGACGAGATCGCAGAGCCGGAACAGCACCTCGTCCTCGACCGCGCCGAGCAGCTGCAGGACGTCCTGCATCGAGATCTTGCCGCCCGTGGCCGCGGCGAGCTGGTCGAGCGTCGACTCGGCGTCGCGGTACGCGCCGCGCCCGCCGCGCGCGATCAGGCCGAGCGCGGAGTCGGGCACGTCGATCCCTTCGCCGTCGGCGATCAGGCGCAGCTTGCGAATCAGCTCCGGCAGGCGCGGCCGCTGGAAGACGAACGTCTGGCAACGCGAGCGCACCGTCGGCAGCACCTTCTGCAGCTCGGTCGTGCAGAACACGAAGAGCAGGTGCGGCGGCGGCTCCTCGATCAGCTTGAGCAGGGCGTTCCAAGCGGCGTCGGTGAGCTGGTGCGCCTCGTCGAGGATGTAGACCTTCGAGCGGCCCTCGACGGGCTGCAGGACGACGCGCTCGCGAATCTCGCGGATGTCGTCGATGCCGCGCTGCGAGGCGGCGTCCATCTCGACGACGTCGAGTGACGTCCCGTTCGAGATCGATACGCAGGCGTGGCAGGTGTTGTCCGGCGTTGCGGTCGGCCCCTGCGCGCAGTTCACCGACTTGGCGAGAATCCGCGCGAGCGAGGTCTTGCCGGTGCCGCGCGGGCCCGCGAAGAGATAGGCCTGGCGCACCTTGCCCTGCTCGATCGCATTCGTGAGCGTGCGCACCACTGCCTCCTGCCCGACCACGTCCGCGAAGGTCTGCGGGCGGTATTTGCGGTAGAGGGCGGCCACGAGCCGATGCTACCCCGGATAGCGCTCGCCGCCGCGCACGGCCACGGGCAGCCGGTTCCCGGGCGGCGCCAGGGGGCAGACCCAGCGCGGGTCGTAGGCGCAGGACGGGTTGTAGGCGAAGTTGAAGTCCAGGACGAGCCGCCCGTCGACCTCGCCGAGATCGGCTCCCTTGACCGTGTCGAGCAGGTAGCGGCAGGCGCCGTACGTCTCGCGGCCGCTGGTCGCGTCGGCGAACGAGAGGAAGATCCCGCCGCCGTAGCCGTCGAGCCAGTAGAGGTCCAGCTCCCGCTCGCCCTCGAGGTCGAAGCGCGCCTGCGCGAAGCGGGTGAACGAGTACGGCCTCTCACCCGACGTCGCGATCTCGCGCTGCACGCGCTCGGCCGGCTCGACGGCCGCCAGCACCCGCAACGCCGGGTCGTACTCGAAGTACGGAAGGCTCCCGAACGAGGCGCGATCCTGGAGCGGTGACTGCGGGTGGCTGCGGAAGAGCTCGTCGCGAACGGCTCGCCAGCGCTCCCACGCCTGCCCCGGCTCGCCTACGCGCACCTCGGCGTACAGCGCGAAGACTCGCCGCTTCCAGTCCATCAGCGTCAGCTCGTCGATCACGACAGTTTCACGAGTCCGACAGCGGCGAGCGCAGCGCCAAGCAGCCCGAGCACGATCGGGAAGACCACCGGTGCATGGCGGACCAGCCGGATGCGGGCCGCGGCGGCGAACGTCGCACCGCGCTCGCCCGAGGCCGCGAGGACGGCGAGCAGCGCGACCAGCGGGGCGACGAAGACGGCGTTGTAAAGGAGGACGAGCAGCAGGCGCACGAGGTCCGAGCGGGCACCTTCGACGACGGCGACGAGCGCACCGAAGTAGGGGAGGGCCGTCGGCAGCTCCGTCGCCATGATCGCCGCGCCGAGCAGGAACGCGCCCTGGCGCCGCCGCATGCGCTCCTGGGCGAGGCGCTGCGCGACATGCGCCCGCGTGACCCAGAGGAACACGGCGACAGCGAGCAGCACGACGCCGGCGCCCGCCTCGATCGCGTGCACGACTCGCGGGCGCGGGTGCGAGACGATCGCCAGCAGCGCCTGGCCGGGGCCGAAGACGAGCAACAGGCCGCCGAGCGTGGACGTCGCGAACACGCCGGCCGCGAACCCCGCGACGTCGCGCCGCGCGTGGGCGCCGAGCCCGTAGAGCAGCGCAGGCACGACCGTCGAAGGGTTGATCGAGTCGACGAGCCCGACCGAGGCCACGAGCAGGACGAGCAGCAGCACGGGTGCGAGCTTGTCAGAGGTAGCGTTGCCGACCGTGCGCGTGTTGATCCTGACCGCGAGCGTGGGCGAGGGGCACGACCGCCCCGCCCGGTGGCTCGCCGAGCAGATCAAGGAGGAACGGCCCGACGCGGAGGTCGCGGTCGAGGACTCGCTCGCTGCGATGGGCAAGACCATCGCCACCGTCAGCGAGAGCGCGCCGCGGATTGTCTTCTACCGGCTGCGCTGGCTCTGGGATCTCGGCTTCTGGGCCTTCACCGGGCCGATCCGCACGGTGACGCAGCGCGCGTTGACGCGCGTCGGCGGGTCGGGCCTGCTCCGCCTGGTCGACCGTACGAAGCCGGACGTGATCGTCTCCGTGTATCCGCAGGCGACGGAGGTGCTGGCGCGGCTGCGGCGGACGGGCCGCCTCGAGATCCCCGTCGTGGCCGGGATCACCGACGTGGCCGCGCTCGACTACTGGGCGTGCGCCGGCGCCGACGTGCATCTGGTCACGCAGCCCGAGGCTGTCGAGGAGGTCAAGCGCATCGCCGGCGCGGAGACCGAGGTTCATACCGTGAGCGGATTCACCGATCCGGCGTTCTACGCGCCCGGTTCACGCGATGACGCGCGCCGCACGCTCGGGCTGCCCGACGACGGGCCGGTCGTCATCGTCTCGGGCGGGGGCTGGGGCGTCGGCGATGTCGAGGGGGCGATGGAGGAGGCGCTTGCGCTTCCGGAGACCACCGTGGTCTGCCTGACGGGCCGCAACGAAGACCTGCGTGCGTCGCTGCTCGTGCGCTTCGCCGGCAACCCGCGGGTGCGCGTCGAGGGCTTCACCGAGGCGATGCCGGACTGGCTGGCAGCCGCGGACGTGCTCGTGCACTCGACGGGCGGCCTGACCGTGCTCGAGGCGCTGCTGCAGGGCTGTCCGGTGGTGTCGTACGGGTGGGGCCGCGGCCACATTCGCAAGCACAACGAGGCGTTCCTGCGCTTCGGCCTGGCGGACGTCGCCGCGAGCCGGACCGTGTTGCGACCAGCGATCCGGCGGGCGATCGCACGCGGTCGAGTCGAGCTCGACGGCTTCGACGACCTGCGTTCCGCGGCGTCGTTCGTGCTCGCCGCCGGCGATGCGCGCTGAGCAGGCGGCCGTCGCCGCGTTGGCGGCGTGGTGCGCGCCGGCGGCCGCGCCGGTCGTGCCCCAGGTCGCGCGCCTGATCGGCGTGCCGAAGCGGCTCGAGAGCCCGCACGGAATCGCGATCACGTTCGACGACGGGCCACACACTGAGGGCACGCCCGCCGTGCTCGAGCAGCTGGCGCGTGCCGGCGCGCAGGCGACGTTCTTCCTCGTCGGCGAGCAGGTCGAGCAGATGCCGGCGCTGGCCGCCGAGATCGCGGCTGCGGGCCACGCCGTCGGGATCCACGGCTACCGGCATACGCTGCTCCTGCGCCGCTCCCCGGCCTCGCTCCGCGACGACTTCGCTCGGGCGGAGGACGTGATCGGCTCGGCGGTCGGCTCGACGCCGACGCTCTACCGGCCGCCGTACGGCGTGTTCAGCCTGCCGGCGCTCCGGCTCGTCCGGCAGCTCGGCTGGTCGCCGTGGCTCTGGTCCCGTTGGGGGCGGGACTGGGACCGCAGCGCGACGGCGGCGTCGATCGCCGCGCGCGCGACCCGCGACCTCTCAGGCGGCGACGTCGTGCTCTTGCACGACGCCGACCACTACAGCGCTCAGGGCTCCTGGCGGAAAACTGCGGCTGCCGTGCCGTCGGTGCTCGCGGCCGCATCCCAGGCGGGCGCTGCGCTGGTCTCGCTCAGCCAGTCGAGGTAGCGGCCGACACCATCGGCGAACGCGACACGCGGCTGCCAGCTGAGCTCGGCAGCGGCCCTCGCGCCGGAGATCGTCGGGATCCGGACATCGACGGGCCGCTCGGGGCCGTGGACGATCGGCACTTCGGCGACGAGCCCGCGGATCGTGTCGGCGATCTGCCGCACGCTCGTCTCCTCGGTGCCGACGAGGTTGAAGATCCGGTTCGCCGCGCACTTCTGCAGCCCGGCGACGACGCCCTCGGCGAGATCCTCGACGTAGACGAACTGGCGCGTTTGCAGCCCGTCGCCAGCGATCGTCAGCGCCTTGCCTTGCTGCGCGCGGCTGACGAACGACGGCACGACCGCCGCCGCCCGTGCCCGCGGCCCGTACGGGATGCCGAAGCGCAGGATCGTGTGCTCGAGCCCGTACAGGGGTGTGTAGGAGCGGCAGTACATCTCGCCGGCCATCTTCGTCGCCGTGTAGAAGTGCGCCGGCAGCGAAAGCGGGCTCTCCTCGTCGAGGATCCCCTCGACCTGCGCGTTGCCGTAGACCCAGACCGTGCTGCCGTAGACGACGCGCTCGATCTCGTTGTGGCGAGCTGCCTCGAGGATCGTCTGCGTGCCGTGCACGTTGATGCGGTCGGAGCGCACGGGATCGGCGAGGACGTCGCTGACGTCGGCCACGGCAGCGAGGTGGATGATCGCGTCGCAGCCGCGTGCCGCGCGCCAGGCCGTGTCGCGGTCGGCGATGTCGCCGAGCACAGCCTTCACCTCGGTCGGCGGGTGGTACGTCGACGCGTTGAGGTCGAAGATGACCGGGTCGTGGCCGTGGGCGATCAGCCGGTCGACGACGTGCGAGCCGATGAAACCGGCGCCGCCGGTGACGAGGACCTTCACGCGAGCACCTCGACGCGCTGGCCGACGGGGCGGTAGTACAGCGGCACGCACCAGTGGTTGTCGGCCACCCAATCACTGGCCGGCAGATTCACGTGGTGGCCCAGCACGCGGTGGCAGGGCTCGTCGTACACCTTTCCGGTCGAGCGCTCGATCGGGTCGAAGACGATGTACTTGTAGAAGCCGGAGACCATCCCGTTCGGCAGCTCGATCCGATTCGGGTGAGCGGGGTCGAGGAACTCGCGGGCGATCGCGTTCTTCCACTCGGTGATCTCGTCCATCCGCTCGACGCCGACGATGCCCAGCGCGGCGGTGAACTCGTTCAGCCGGTAGTTCATCCCTGCTCGCGCGTAGTCCGGCTTGCCGTAGTTGATGAACGTGCGGGCGAAGTCGATCAGGCCGTCGTCGGCGGAGACGAGCATGCCGCCCTCGCCGGTCGAGATCGTCTTCGTCGCCGCGAACGACCAGATGCCCGCGTCGCCCCAGGTCCCGGCGCGGCGGCCGTGCCACGACGCACCATGCGCGTGCGCGCAGTCCTCGATCAGGACGATTCCCTCGGAGCGGCAGTAGGCGGCGATCTGCTCGACGTCGAACGCGATGTGGCCGCCGATGTGGACGAGGAACACCGCGTGCGGGCGGTGCTCGTGTGCCTTGCGCTCGAAGTCCTCGAACGACATGCAGAGGTCATGGCGGTTGCAGTCGACGAACTCGACGCGGCCGCCGGCGGACTGGATCGCGAGCGGGGTCGCCATGAAGGTGTTCGACGGGCAGAGCACCGTCCGGCCGCGCACATCGAAGTACTCGAGTGCCGCGAGCGCCGCTCCCGTCCAGGACGAGGTCGAGACCGCGCCGAGGCCGTTCCAGGCGGCCCAGGCCTCTTCGAACTGGCGCGTCAGCGGACCGTCCGACCACTGCTCGGCGTCGAGCGCCGACTCCCAGAGCGCGAACAGGCGCTCGCGGTCGCGATGGTCGAATCCGATGGCGAACGAGTCGAAGTCCATGCCTGCGAGGGGGCAGTTGCGCGGGGCCGAAGCCCCGCGAGACGCAATCACACCAATCCTGATGGGTTTCTGAACGGAAGTGAAATGGAGCGGTCGGACGGCGGCGCCCGGCGCTTCGGCGGGGGTCGTATTCGCCGAGATCTTGCACTACAGTCGGGGCTCCTGACGTTACAGACCGGGGGTTCAAGGCGTGAGATTGAGGTTCGTGCTTATCGCTCTGCTGGCGGTGCTGGTCGTCGTGCTACCTGCAACTGCATTGGGCGGCGCGGCGAGGGTGGCCAACAACAGCAAGACGTTCAACGACTCGGTCGGCGAGGATCCGAACGCGCCCGACATCACGAGCGTCGTCATCTCGAACGACGACGCCGGCACCATCGCGATGAAGATCAACATCAGCAACCGTCCTGCGCTGACGCCGGACATGCTGGTGCTCCTTTTCCTCGACACCGACAAGAATCCGGCCACAGGCGATCCGCAGAGCCTGGGGACCGACTACGCGGTTCAACTTCAGGCGGGGGCAGTCGATCTCTTCAAGTGGAACGGGTCGGACTACGCGGGAACTTCGGCGTCCTCGCTGACGTACTCCTACGACGCGACCGGTGCGGCGATCCACATCAAGGCGTCCGATCTCGGCGGGACGAAGGGCTTCAACTTCGCCATCCTTGCCGCCTCCGGGATCGCGGTCGACGCCAACGGAAATCCGGACTTCACCAACGAGAAGGACGACTGGGCACCGGATCCGGGCCACGGGTTCTTCGCGTACCAGGTGATCGCAAAGCTGACCCTGACGGTGCAGGCGTTCGTGTACGCGCCGAAGCCGGCGAAGCAGGGCAAGAACTTCGCCGCGGGATTCGCGGCCACCGAGTCCGACACGGGCGGGCCGGTGACGAAGGGCACCGTCGCGTGTGCGGCGACGGTGGGGACGAAGCAGCTCGTCGCGCTGACCCACGCGGTCAAGAACGGCGTGGTCGCCTGCGTGTGGCACGTCCCGCTGAAGTCGAAGGGCAAGACGCTGCGCGGCACGGTCAAGCTGACCGTGCAGGGCACGACGGTCACGCGCAGCTTCGCGGTCAAGGTCACGTAGCCGGGCGCGCGGGGCAACCCGTGCGCCAGTTCTCAGCTAGCGGGCGGCGCCGAAAGGCGTCGCCCGCTTAGAAGATCCGCGCGCCGAGGGTGCCGTGCAGGACGCCCTTGTTCAGGCTGAGCACGCCCGGCGAGGCGCCCTTGCCCGACACGGTGAGCGTGCCCTGGAAGACGAGCGGCGGCCCGAAGTCCTTCAGCTTGAGCGTGCCGCTGACGGCAACGCCCCGCGTGATGCTGTAGTTGACGAGCCTGAAGTCGGCCGACGAGGTGGCTCGGATGTAGCCGCCGAAAACGCCCGGCACCGGCGCCGCCGAGCCCGAGAGGCCGATCGTCATCAGCCACGCCGCCTGCACCTCGCGGATGGTCTTGCCGACGAGCTGATACGTCTTGGCGGGGCTCGCGGGGTGCTTGGGCTTCGCCTGGCCCGGTGCCGGCAGGCCCGGAACGTCGAGCACGAGCGGCTTCGAACGCGGGCACGCGGACGGGGTGGCGCCGCCGGTGATCCAGGTGCGGACGGCGCGGGCGGCGCAGAGCGAGAAGTCGGCGGTGACGGTGCTGTGGCCGACGCCCGGCACGACCAGCAGATGCCCCTGCGGGAACTGCGCGACGACGCTCGCGGCGCTGCCGGTCGGCGTCCGCATGTCGAAGCCGCCGCTGACGGCCAGCATCGGCACGTTCGGCAGCGGGCCTGCACCGAGCGCGGCGCCCCCCGCGGGCGACGGCCAGTTGAGGCAGAAGTCGGCGTTGCCGAACTGGGCCGCCCAACTGCCGAAGGGGCCGAGCGAGCCGGCCGGCAAGGCTGCGATCGCCGCCTGCTCGAGCGCGGAGCGCTGCTCGGGCGGCGTGCTCGGATCCCACGGGAACGGCCCGTCGTGGCAGTCGGTGGCCGCGTAGAGCGCGAAGCTGAGATCGGCCGCGTCCTCGAACGACGTGCCGTCGTGGAGGTACGCCGTCCTGACGAGCGGCTGCGTGTTGCCGTCGCGGGCTGCCTTCATCACTGCCGGGAGCTCTGCGGCGAGGCCCGGATTGAGGTCGGCGTCCAGGACGACCGACAGCACCTCGAGCCCGTCGATCTTCAGCTTGTGCCCGGCGATCGTGCCGACGAGGGGCTTTGCCGCCAGCTTGTTCGCCACAAACGCGACGTCCGACGCGAAGTCGTGGGTGGCCGACTTGCAGCCGCCGTCGGAGCAGAACCCGTTCAGCGTCGCCGGCATCGCCCTCAGGACGTCGCCGGCGAAGGGATCCGGCAGATTCGTCGGCAGCACCGAGTCGAGCAGAAGCCGCTCGACCTGATCCGGGTGCGCCAGCGCGTAGGCGAGTGCGAGCTTCGTGCCGTACGAGACGCCGAAGAGAGCGATCTTGTCGACGCCGAGCGCCTGGCGCACGGCCTCCATGTCCTCCGCGTGGTCGCCGGTGCTGTAGAAGTCGCGCGCCGGCCCGATCTGCGCCGCGCACGTTGCGGCGGCGGCGCGCTCGGTGTCGGCGGTGTTGGCCTTCTGCAGCTCAGGACAGTCGAGCAGCCCGGAGTCGCCGGTGCCGCGGTCGTCGTAGGCGACGAGCGTGTACCCGGGAAAAAGGAAGTGGTAGAGGTTGACGGCGCCGGGATCGCCCAGCGCGTAGCTGCGCGCGGAGCCCTGGCCTGGGCCGCCGGCGATCAGGAAGATCGTGCCGCGCGGCGTTCCGGCCGCCGGCAAGACCTCGGTGTGGAGGGTCACCGTTCCCGGGACAACGCCGGTCCGGTCGAGCGGGACGACGACGTCGGTGCAGAGAACGCCCGTCGGCTTCCCGCACGGCGCCACTGCCTGCGCCCTCTGGGCCGCCGTGAAGCGGCCTGCGTACTGCGTCGTCAGTCGCTGCAAGAGCGACGAGCGCAGCTCACGCGTCGAGACCTGGCTCGGCGTCGCTCCGGCGGATGCGACGAGAACGCTGACCAGCGCGACGGCGATCGCCGAGGCAACCCACCGCTTGGTCGTCATCCGGGGCGTCCTCGGCACGCGCGCATCAAGGTACCTGCTCTGGTAAGGACCCGGTCGAGATGGACCTCAGACCTGGTTACGACGCCGCGTTCATGAACACGCTCGGCGAGGGCCACCTTCCGGGCTACCTCGGCGTCGTGATCACGGACGTGCGGCCCGGCCTCCTCCTGGCGGAGCTGCCGCTGCGGGAGCATCTCTTCGCGCCGAACGGCTACCTGCATGCGGGCAGCGTCGTCAGCCTCGCCGACACGGCCGCGGGCTACGCGTGCCTCGCCCATCTCCCGGAGGGCGCAAGCTTCACGACGCTCGAGCTGAAGGCGAACTTCCTGCGCGCGCTGCGCGAGGGCGTCCTGCACTGCGAGGCGAAGGCGGTGCACCTCGGGCGGACGACCCACGTCTGGGACGCGCTCGTCACCGGCGACGGCGACGAGCGGCCGGTCGCCTTGTTCAGGTGCACGCAGCTCGTGTTGTATCCCTCGTAACGTGGACGTCTCGCACTCGCCGCTGACGCCGCTCGCGTTCCTCGAGCGAACCGCGCTCGCGTTCCCTGATCGTGTCGGCGTCGTCGACGGGGAGCGCCGTCTGACCTGGGGCGAGACGCGCGAACGCGTCCGGCGCCTCGCGACCTCGCTGCAGGATGCGGGCATTGCGCACGGCGACCGGGTCGCGTTCCTCGCGCCGAACGTGCACGAGCTGCTCGAGGCGCATTTCGGCGTCCCGCGCGCCGGCGCGGTGCTGGTGGCGGTGAACACACGGCTGATGCCGGAAGAGATCGGCTACATCCTCGAGCACTCCGGTTCCCGCCTGCTCGTCGTGCACGAATCGCTGCGGCACCTCGTCGGCGACGCGCCCGTCGAGCGCGTGATCGAACTGGGCGCCGACTACGAGGCGTTCCTCGACGCTGCCGGCAACCGCGAGCCGGAGGACCGGCTCGAGAGCGAGGACGACACGATCAGCATCAACTACACGAGCGGCACGACCGGGCGTCCCAAGGGCGTCATGTACACGCACCGCGGCGCCGCGTTGAACGCGCTGGCCGAAATGGTGCACGCCCGGCTCGGGCCGCGTTCCACGTACATCTGGACGCTGCCGATGTTCCACTGCAACGGCTGGTGCTTCACCTGGGCCGTCACCGCGGCCGGCGCCACGCACGTCTGCCTGCCGAAGGTCGATCCGCCGCTCGTCTGGCGCCTGATCGACGCGGAGAACGTCACGCACCTCTGTGGCGCCCCGACCGTGCTCGTGATGCTTGGCTCGGATGCCGCGGCGAGGCCGCTCGAGCGGCCCGTGATCGTCACCACCGCCGGGGCGCCGCCGCCGCCGGCCGTGATCGAACGCACCGAGGCGCTCGGCTTCGAGATCAACCACGTCTACGGGCTGACCGAGACCTACGGGCCGATCACGATCTGCGAGTGGAACCCCGCCTGGGACGAGCTCGACACCGGCGAGCGCGCGCGGCTGAAAGCGCGGCAAGGCATCCAGTACGTGACCGCGGATGCCGTGCGCGTCGTCGACACCGAGATGCGCGATGTCGCGGCCGACGGCGAGACGATGGGGGAGATCGTCATGCGCGGCAACAACGTGATGAAGGGCTACCTCGCTGATCCCGATGCAACGGCGGAGGCATTCCGCGGCGGCTGGTTCCACTCTGGCGACCTCGGTGTCATGCACGCGGACGGCTACGTCGAGGTCCGCGACCGCGCGAAGGACATCATCATCTCGGGGGGCGAGAACATCTCGACGATCGAGGTCGAGCGCGCGCTCGTGCGGCATCCCGACGTGCTCGAAGCCGCCGTCGTCGCGATCCCGGACGAGAAGTGGGGCGAGCGTCCGAAGGGGTTCGTCGCGCTGCGGCCCGGCGCGACGCTGACCGCCGAGGAGCTGATCGCGTTCTCGCGCGAGACGCTGCCCGGGTTCAAGGCGCCGAGCCAGATCGAGTTCGGAGAGCTGCCGAAGACGTCGACCGGCAAGGTGAAGAAGTACGAGCTGCGCGAACGCGCGCGAGGCGCGAGCTGAGCAGCGTGCGGCACGTCATGCGGGGGCGCGTCGCGTGGGTCGACACCGATGCGGGCGGCCGCATCCACTTCACGGCCGTGTTCCGCTGGGCGGAGGCGGCCGAGACCGCTCTGCTCCGTTCGCTGGGGCTACTCGACGGCTGGGCCGACTACCCGCGCCGGGCGGTCGAGGCGGAGTACCTCGCCGTGCTGCGCTTCGAAGACGAGTTCGAGCTCGAGCTCGTGCCGCAGCAGGTCGGCACGACGTCGATCACCTACGCGTGGGAGATCCTGCGCGGCGACGAGGTCTGCATCCGCGGCCGTCACACCGTCGTGCACGTCGACCCGACGGGACGACCCGCGCCGCTGAGCCCCGAGGCGCGGCGGGCGCTCAGTTCCACGTGAGCGCACCGCGCTCGTCGAGCTCGGAGCCGTCCTTCCACGCCACGTCCCAGATGTTCCCCTCCGGGTCGCGGAAGCTGAAGCCGCTGAAGCCGTGCGGCGAGTCGACCGGCGCGTCCAGATCCTGTACGCCGTCGACGTCCTTCAGCGTGGCGTAGGCGGCGAGCACCTCGTCGCGCGAGCCGAGATTGACGGCGAGCGTGAAGCCGCGGAACCCGTCGCTGCGCGGTCCGAGGCTCGCCTCGTAGTGCTCGGCGCCGTAGAGCGCGAGGACGACGCCGTTCGCAAGCTGGAAGACGCGATGGACGGGCTCGGACGACGGTGCCTCCCGCCAGCCGAGCGCGCGCAGAAACTCGGCCATCCGTTCGACGTCGCGGCACGCGAGCGTGATGAAGTTCAGTTGCGGCGGTAACGGCACAGGCTGCCAAGATAGACGCCATGCCTGCGCCGGCCCACGGTGGCTACGTCGTCTTGCAGCAGATGGGCGCCGAGGAATGGCGAGTCCTCGGCGAAGCGAACCGCCGCCCTGGGTTACCGGCCCGCAAATCGCGCGCCCAGGCGGTGCGCGACGTGCTCGGCCGCGAGCCCGAGGACGGCGAGGTGTTCGCGGTGCTGCCGCGCAGCGAGTGGCGCGTCGGCCTCGACCACTGAAGCTGCAGCGTTTCCATGCCTGGCCGAGCGGCAACGACTTCCTCGTCTACCCGTGCCTCTGACCGCCCAAATCCTGCCGCCCCGCTACCGCGACGCCCGCCCGCTCGCGGTCGGCGGCATGGGCGAGATCTTCCTCGCGACCGATCGTGAGCTCGGTCGCGAGGTCGCCCTGAAGGTGCTCTCCGACCGGTACGCCCAGGATGAGGCGCTACGGAAGCGGTTCGAGCGGGAGGCGCTGACCGCCGCGCGCCTCTCCGGCACGCCGAACGTCGTAACGATCTTCGACGTCACGGAGCACAACGGCCGGCCGATCATCGTGATGGAGTACCTCCCCGGGGGGTCGCTGCAGGACGTCATCGCCGCCGGGCCGGTGCCGCCGGCGCAGGCGCTGCGCTGGCTCGAAGAGGCTGCAGGGGCACTCGACGCCGCGCATCGAGCCGGGATCGTCCATCGGGACGTGAAGCCGGCGAACCTGTTGCTGGACGAGCGAAGCGACGTTCGCGTCGCGGACTTCGGCGTCGCCAGCGCTGTTGGCATGCACACGCTGACCGAGACCGGAACGATCGTCGGCACAGCGGGGTACCTGTCGCCCGAGCAGGCGAGGGGCGAGCATGCCAGCGCTGCGAGCGATCGCTACGGACTCGCTGTCGTCGCGTGGGAGCTGCTCGTCGGCCGGCGTCCGTTCGTCGCCGAGTCGGTGACGGCCGAAGCGCTCGCCCATGCGAACGCACCGATTCCGTCGGCCGCGGCCGCGAATCCGGCGCTTCCGCGTCGGGTTGACCAGGTGTTCGCACGTGGACTGGCGAAGGATCCGGACCGGCGGTATCCGTCCGCGGCGCAATTCGCCGGCGAGCTGCGTCGGGCCTTCGACGAGTCAGAGGAGGAGACGCAGTTCTTCGCTCCACCTGCGACGACGGCGCGGCGCTCGTGGTGGATCCCGCTGCTCTTCGTGGCGCTGCTCGCCGCCGGCGTCATGGCGGCGGTGCTCGGAACCCGTGGATCGGGCCATCACGCGGCACAGCCGCGGACCATCGTCCGCACCGTGACTGCGCCGGGCCGCACCGTGCGCGAGACCGTCACGACCGCACCGGCGACGACGGCGCAGACGACGACGGCACGGACGACGACCGCGCCCGTCAGCTCTGCGAGCGGCCAAGCGTTGAACAACGCGGGCTACGCGAAGATGCAGGCGGGCGATTACGCGGGTGCACTGCCCCTGCTCGAGCAGGCCGTCCAGAAGCTCAATGGCACGGGCGTGCTCGACGAGGCGTACGCGAAGTACAACCTCGCCTACACGCGCTTCGCGCTGGGCGACTGCACGGACGTGACGGCATTGCTCGACCAGGCCGAGGCGATCGAGGGTCATCGCGTCGAGATCGACCACTTGCGCAAGCGCGCCGAGAAGCGCTGCTGAGGAGCGGGCGCGGGCCCACGTCGAGTTCACACAGGCGCAACATCCGTCGCACAACCGCCCCGCGTACCTCTGCCTGAAGACCAGGACAGAGGAGGGAACGGTGAAGAAACGATTGATGGTGATCTCGGCAGTGCTGTTGGTACTGACGGGGACCGCGACGGCGGCGACCGTGGCAAACACGCGGGTGAACGTACGGACGACGTCGCTGGGGAAAATCCTGGCGACTGCGCAGGGGCGCACGCTGTACCTCTTTGCGCCGGACAAGCCCGGGAAGAGCACCTGCTACGGCAGCTGTGCGCACTACTGGCCGCCGCTGTTCGTCACCGGCAAGCCAACTGCGGGGGCGGGTGTAAAGGCGTCTCTGCTCGGCGTGACGACACGGAAAGACGGAAAGCATCAGGTGACGTACAACGGCCATCCGCTCTACACCTACGTCGGCGACAGTGCCGCGGGGAAGACGAGTGGGGAAGGCCTCAACCTGTCGGGCGGCCTGTGGTGGGTCGTGTCGCCGGCGGGGAAGGCCGTGAAGAACACGACCTCGTCGCCGGGCGGCGGGGGCGGTTACGGAGGCGGCTACGGCTACTGACGACGCCTAGCTCACGCGTGGAGGCGTGCGGCTCGCGCGGCCGCCTCCACCCCTTCCTCGCCCCGTAGGCCTTAGATTCAGCCCGTGCTGTCCTGCCAGGCTTGCGGCCAGGAGAACCCCGAAGGGTTCCGCTTCTGCGGCGCCTGCGGCGCTGAACTCGCGCCGCCGCCGCCTCGTCGCGACGTTCGCAAGACGGTGACCGTGGTCTTCTGCGACGTGACGGGGTCGACGGCCCTCGGTGAGCGGCTCGACCCCGAGGCGATGCGGCGCACGATAGGCCGCTATTTCGAGGAGATCCGCCTCGTGGTCGAACGGCACGGCGGCACGGTGGAGAAGTTCATCGGCGACGCGGTGATGGCGGTCTTCGGCATCCCCGTCGCGCACGAGGACGACGCGCTGCGCGCCGTTCGCGCAGTGGCGGAGATCCGCGAGCGGCTGGAAGCGCTGGGCGAGCAGCTTTCGGTCGCGCTGTCCTTCCGGACGGGCGTCAACACGGGTGAGGTCGTGGCCGGCGAGGGCGAGACGCTCGTCACGGGCGACGCGGTCAACGTCGCGGCGCGGCTTGAACAGGCTGCTGCTCCCGGTGAGATCCTGATCGGCGCCGAGACGCTCTCGCTCGTGCGGGACGCGGTGACGGTGCAGCCCGTCGACCCGCTGGAGCTGAAAGGGAAGCGCGAGCTTGTCAGTGCCTTCCGGCTCGTTGCCGTCGACCTGACGGCGGATGCGTTCGCGCGGCATCTCGACACACCCCTCGTCGGTCGGGTGCGCGAACGGCAGCGGCTCGAGGCCGACTTCGACGCCGTCGTGTCGGAGCAGGCCTGTCATCTGTTCACGCTGCTGGGGCCGGCCGGCTCCGGCAAGTCTCGGCTCGTCGCCGAGTTCCTGGCGACTGCGGGCGAGAGTGCCGATGTCCTGCGCGCGCGCTGCCTGCACTACGGCGACGACATCACCTACTGGCCCCTGGTCGAGATCCTGCTCGCGATCGGCGTCGACCACGACGCCCTGATCCGCAGCTCGCCGGCGGAGACGCAACTTGCGTTTCGGAAGTTGCTCGAGGCTCGTGCAGACGAGCGGCCGCAGATCGTCGTGCTCGACGACATCCAGTGGGCCGAACCCGTGTTCCTGGACCTGATCGAGCACATCGCCGACTGGTCTCGCGACGCGGCGATCTTCGTCCTCTGTATAGCGCGGCCCGATCTGCTCGAGGAGCGACCGGGCTGGGGCGGCGGCAAGCTGAACGCGACCACGATCCACCTCGAGCCGCTTCCGGCGGGCGACTGCCAGGTGCTCCTCGACACGCTCGCGGTCGGCCTCGACGTCCCTCAGGAGGCGAAGTCCCGGATCCTCGCCGCGGCGGGCGGCAACCCGCTGTTCCTCGAAGAGATGGTCTCGATGATCGGCGAGGACGGAGGCCGCGAGGAGATACCCGTGCCGCCGACGATCCAGGCGCTCCTGCAGGCTCGCCTCGACCGGTTGGGCACGGAGGAGCGCGACGTGATCGGACGCGGCTCCGTCGAGGGCCAGGTGTTCCACCGGGGTGTCGTGCAGGAGCTGGCCGCGGACGCGGGCCGCGACGACGTTCCGGCCCACCTTCTGACGCTCGTGCGCAAGGACGTGATCCGGCCCGAGCGCGCGACGTTCGCGGACGATGACGCGTTCCGCTTCCGTCACCTCCTGATCCGCGACGCCGCGTACGACGCGCTACCGAAGGAGACGCGCGCCGAGCTGCACGAGCGGTTCGCCGACTGGCTCGAGCGGCACGCGACGCTGGTCGAGCAGGACGAGATCGTCGGGTATCACCTGGAACGCGCCTACCGCAACCGGTTCGAGCTCGACAGTGCCGATCCTCGCCTGCCCGAGTTGGCACAGCGGGCAGCCGCCACGCTCGGACGGGCGGCCGGCGGCGCGCGGACGCGCGGCGACCACGGAGCGATGTGCGGCCTGATGCAGCGCGCGATCGCGCTCCTGCCGGCGGGAGACCCGCAACGGCTCGAGCTGATGACCGGGCTCGCCGCGCCTTTCAACATCGCTGGCCTCCACGACGAGGCGCGCGCCATCGCCGCCGAACTCGCTGCGTCGCCGGACGAGCGCTTTCAAGCCTTCGGCAAGGTCGCCGAGGTCTTCAACGACGGGTACGGCAGCGACTGGGTCGCCGAGCGGGGCGAAGCGAACGTCACCGCGGCGCGCGAGATCTTCATGCGGCTCGGGGACGAGCTCGGGCTGGCCTGGGTCGGTTATGCCGAATGGGGCGTGCACTGGATTGCGTGCCGGACGGCGGCGGGCGGTGCCGTTGCGAAACATGCAGAAGCACACGCAAGGGCCGCCGGTGATGAGCCCCTTGCGGCGCTGATGCGGCAGACCGCGCAGCGAATGGCCGTCAGCGGCCCGAATCACGTCGACGAGGCACTGGTCTCAGTGCGCGCGATGTTGGACGAAGCCACGGGTCCGGTCGAGCGGGCGATCGCGCAGACAAACATCGGCAAGGTCCTCGCAATGCGGGGCGAGATCGACGCAGCGCGGGACTCTTTCGAAGCCGGCAACGAGACCCGCCGGGAGGCGGGCCAGCTGGTCGAGGCGGCGGCGGGCGCGCAGCCGGCCGCGTTCATCGAACTCCGCGCGGGCGCGCCGGACGTAGCCGAGGCCCGGCTTCGCGAGGGGATCGACGAGCTCGGCCGGCTCGGCAACTCGAGCTACCGCGGGACGGCGATCCTCCAACTCGCGGACCTGCTCGCCAGGAGAGGCGAGTACGACGAGGCGGCCCGTCTCTGCGCGACCGTGCGTGAGACGATGCGGACGGACGACCTGACGGACGTCATCCACGTGGATTCGCTCGAGGGCTTCCTCGCCGCGCGGGGCGGCGCACGCGAGCAGGGCGAGCGGCTCACCGCGCGCGCAGTCGAAGTCGCGGCGACGATCGACATGTACGAGCAGAAAGCAAAGACCTACGAATGGCATGCGCGGACGCTCGCGCTCGTCGGCAAGCCGGAAGAGGCGCGCGAAGCCGCCGCGACTGCGCTCGCCATTTACGAGACGAAGGGCGACGTGCCGGCGATTGCCTGGGCGCGCGAACTCGTCGACTCGCTCGCCCAGGAGCCCTAGACCGGCGTCACTCAGAGCGGTCAGGAATCGGCATGGAGTTGCCCGCGAAGCGCTCCTGCCGGGTATCGCGCGTTGTGCACGTTTACGTAGTACCTGCCTGGATTCGCCTTGATCGCGGCTGCAATTGCGGCAGTCGTCGTCGTGCAGCCCTTGGCTTTGAAGGTCGTGCCGAACGGGACCACCACCGGGCCTTCAACACCGGGGCGGCCCTTGTGGATGTGCGCCGCCTTGATCGTCTGCACCCTCACGACCTTGATCTCCCAACAGACCTGCCGGCCGGTGATCTTTACCTCCGCCGTGCCGCTGCCGTCAGGGTCGCCCTTCGGCGTCTCGGCTTTGCCGGTCAACGTCGCATGGAGCGAGGTTCCGCCACTTTCGAGGGCCGCGGATGCCCCGGCGGCGGCCAGGAGCGCCGCAGCCATCGCAATCAGCAAGTACCTCATCGCCCATCCTCCTCTGCAATCGCCTGCTACGGATGACAAACGCGATTACGGTTCGCGATCGTCGACGGTTTTGCGCAGCCGCGCGTCGCCGAGCAGCCAGAGGAGTGAGTGGGCGCACCTGGGATCGAACCAGGGACCTCTCGCGTGTGAAGCGAGCGCTCTCCCGCTGAGCTATGCGCCCCAACCCTTGTGGCGAAGCCAATCTAGCAGCGTTCCAAACGAGGCATGAACCGCCCGAAGGGCCGTAATTGGCAGTCTTTGGCAGTTTGCTCCCAAAGAGAAGGCCGCCCGGAGGCGGCCCCTCTTCCCTACTGACATGGCGCTAGCAAGTTATGAGAGCGCCTTGCGTACCTGCTCGACCTTCTCGGCGCGGTCGTAGACGTGAGCGTAGACCCGGCGCGTGATGGTCGAGTCTTCATGCCCCAACTGGTCAGCGATCAACTCGTCATCGAGTCCAGCCGCGATCAGTCGCGAGGCTGCCGCGTGGCGCATGTAGTCGGCGTCGTCCGACTCGGCCGACCCGAGGTTCTGACCCTGTGAGTTGCCTGCCAAGAGTCAGAACCTCTTGGTCGTCCCCCCTGGCGTTACTGCCGCCAGTTCCCCAGGAAGTGCTTGCGCTGTGCGCACTCGAAACCTATCTGAAGCGGGATCGTGCTGAGGCTCGTCAGAAAGCGAGGCTTAATGCTGGCGATCCGGAACAGGCGTAGTGTCGAAGCGACGGAGTCGGGGGCGTTGCCTTCTCTCCCCTCCGGCGTCCTCGGCTTCGCCATTGCCCTTGGAGACGTTCTTGGTTACGGGAACGCGAGCGTTGGCGTAAAGCCGGAGCCGGATTGCGGTCTGGTCATGGCGCGGCAGGTTCCAGCGCGGCTAGCGGGCAGCCGACTCGCACGTAACGTTGCGGGGTCCCGGCGGGCCGGGTCGGGCCCCTCTCCCTGTAATCACCGGCACGCCGACACCCGCAAGTACGCGTCTTGATCCAAGAGGAGAAATCGGCGTGTTGTGCTCCGCGGATCTCAGCGCGAGGTCTAGGCGCACGCACAGTATTGCAGAGTTGTGTCAGACGTTACGAATCCCGCGCCTAAGCAGGTAGTTTCATGTTGTCGGCGCAGCAAACCGAGCGACCTGTAATGATCCGCGCCGGCTCCAGGCTGGATTCCCCTCGATCCCCGTCCGGCCGGAACCTCTGAGAGAAGGCTCAGCGCCGCAAGGCGGGCCTTCTCTTGGCATTCGTTTGGCAGCCAGCCCAGCCCATCACAAACCAACGGAGGCTGATTGCCCGACCACGTTTCCGCTCAACAATGCGGCCTCGATAGTCAGGTCAGGACGGTTTGCCCGCGTGTGAAGCGAGCGCTCTCCCGCTGAGCTATGCGCCCGGGCGAGGCCCGAAAGCTAGCAGTGACGCGGATTTACGGCTGAGCCGCATGCCGCCGTAAGCTCGTGGGATGCCCAGCCCACCCAGAGTCGGCCTCCTCTGGCGTGCCGAGTGGGACAGCCCCGACCCCAATGCTCCGATCCCGGAGAGCTGCAAGCTGCGAGGCGTCTTCACAGCGTTCTCCGATCTTGGGGTCGAGGCGCGCCCAGTGATCTACGCCGATTCCCGTGTCGAGGCCGTGCGCGCCGAGTTGCTCGGACTCGACGGTGTGCTGGTCTGGGTCAACCCGATCCAGGATGGCCTTGACCGCTCGAAGCTCGACCCCCTTCTTCGCGAGGCGGCCGACGCGGGCGTTTGGGTGAGCGCACATCCCGACGTGATTCAACGAATGGCAACTAAGCGCGTCCTCTACGACACACGCGAGATGAGTTGGGGCAGCGACACCCGGCTCTACTTGTCAGCCGACGAGCTCCGAGACGGCCTCGTCTTACGGCTACCCGACCGTGTGCCGCGTGTGCTCAAGCAGCAGTGGGGGATGGGCGGCCAGGGCGTCTGGAGAGTCGAGCAGGCCTCGCCGGGCAAAGATCCGACGATCAGTGTTCAGCAGGCTCTTCGAGATGCGCCTGTCGAGTTGATGCACCTCAGCGAGTTTGTAGCCCGGTGTCAGCCGTACTTCGACGGCGACTGCCTCATGGTCGAGCAGCCCTATCAGGAGCGCATCGGCGACGGGATGATCCGCGTGTACCTCACCCATCAAACCGTGGTCGGGTTCGCGCACCAGCATCCATCAGGACTCCGTCCGCCGGAGGCGGGCCCGCCGCCACCCGGCAAGCACTTCGAGCGACCCGACGTCGAGCGATTCCAGCCGCTACGAGACACCGTCGAAGCTGAGTGGGTTCCGCAGATGCAGCGCCTGCTCGACTTACGAACCGATGCCCTCCCGGTGATCTGGGACGTCGACTTCCTCTTTGGGCCGAAGACGAAGACAGGCGAAGACGGCTACGTCCTTTGCGAGATCAACGCCAGTTCGACGTTCGCGTTCCCTGAATTCGCGATGCCGACTGTGGCCCAGGCGGCGATAGAGCGAATCAGCATCAATCGGCCTCGCCCGGAAACCGCACCGTGACCGTGCGGCGGTTGCTGGCAACGCGTTGAACGCCAACGAGCATGAAGCCGGTCAGTGCGAGAGCGAACGTGACCACCGCGAGGGCGAGGCACCAGGCAATGCCGAGCGGTAGGACCGCAATGCCCGTCACCGCGCCCGCGACGACGGAATCGAGCACCGCGACGATGCCCGGCAGCGCGATGAACGCCTGAACCGGCATGTTGAGGTCGGGCCGCGCGAGCGTGGACACGAGAATCCCCGGGAAGTCGTCATGCTTGCTCGTGACGAAGTACGGCGCGAGCTCCGGTGACCGCTCGAGGTAGGCGTGGCGGAGCCGGTTCAACCCCTGTACCCAAATCGCGTCCTCGTAATTGATCTGCCCGAGACGCAGCACGGTGACGACGCCGAGAAAGAAGACGACCGGGAGCAGAACGAGTCCGAATGCGCGAAAGCCCTCGCCGAAGTCCGTTGCCTGCGCCACGAGCGCGAGAGCAACGATCGAGCCGGTGAGCGCTGCGATGAACATCGACGCTCGGCTCATCGACTCCGTGTAGCCGAGGCTGCGCGACGAGAGCAGGCTCCAGTGCTCCGTCGTCAGGATCTGCAGCTCGCGGGCGGAGGCGTCGGCGGCCGGCGGTGGCGGCCTGTGCTCCGGGAGCCGCCGCCCTGCTTCGCTCTCGAACATCGGCCGAGGATACGGCGGCCAGGCGGTGGAGGACAAGAAGTCCGCGGCACCGGTGAGGGATCCTTAGGGCTGCTTCCTCCCGGATCTGACCCGGTTCGGAATCTCACCGCGCCGCGGGCACGCGCAGTGTAGCCCGCGCCCGAAGCTACTTCGACTTGTCGATGCAGCGCTTGATCGCGTTGAGCTCGGTCTGCGAGATCTTCGCCGGCGGCGCGCCCGCGTACGGGGACGGATTGCCGCGGAAGTCGATCACGGCATCCTCGACGAGCGCAGTGAACTTCGCGTTCTTCTTCTTCGCCGCCGAAGCCGCAGCCGCATTCGACGGATAGAACGTCAGCGTGAAGTTGACGCCCCCGGGCGACTCGCCGTCGACCGAGTTCTCTTCCGGCTGCACGAGGAAGTTCTCGTCGTTGTTGAGGCAGTTGCCGACGTCGATCCCGCTGGGATGAGTGCCGCCGCCACCGCCGCCACCGCCGCCGCCTCCGCCCGAGCCCGACTTGCTGCCGCCTCCGCCGCAGCCGGCCAGCACCGCAACCGCGGCAAGGAGAACCAGGAATGAGGTGCAGCGCTTCGTCATCGCGTGAGGGGCCTTTCGGGTCCGTAACGGGGGTTGGCGTCGAGCGTAGCGCTGCCGACGCCCTTGCGTAAAGGCCCGGGCGGCCGCACAATGCTCGAGACGACCAACGAGGAGGTGGCCCAGAGATGACTGCACTCGACGACATCCGCATGTTCTGCGCCGCCGCCCGTTCACCTCGCTCCTAGCGCGAACGTGACGGGCCGCGGGCCTGTCCATCGTTTTCGCATGTAAAGGAGCTTTGCTTGACTCTTTCCGTTACCGATTCGCTGCTGCACCGGCTTGGGTGGGACGACGGCTGGGAGGCCGCGTTCGCCGAGCACCGCGGCATCGGCCTCGAGCCCGCCCGCGTCGCGGTCCAGCATCGCGGCGCGTACGACCTGATCGGCGAGACCGGCGAGCTTCGCGCGAGCGCGGCGAACCGCCTCGTCCGCGAGGAGAACCTGCCGGCGGTCGGCGATTGGGTCGGCCTCGACCTGACGACGAACCTGATCGAGGCGGTCCTGCCGCGCCGCACGTCGATCTCCCGCAAGGAGGTCTTCCACGTCACCCGCGAGCAGATCCTCGCGGCCAACATCGACGTCGCCTTCCTGGTGCAGGCGCTGCCGCTCGACTTCAACGTCCGCCGCCTCGAGCGCTACCTCGCCATGGCATGGGAGAGCGGCGCGCAACCGGTCGTCCTGCTGACGAAGACCGATCTCGTCGACGACGTCGGGCCGTTCCTCGACGATGTCGAAGCAGTGACGCTCGGCGCCTGCACTGCGCACGCGGTCTCCGCGGTGACCGGCGAGGGGATGGACGAGCTCGGCACGTGGTTCCGCGGCAACCGCACCGCCGTCCTGCTCGGCTCGTCGGGTGTCGGCAAGTCGACGATCGTGAACGCGCTCGCCGGCGAAGAGCTGCTCGAGACGCAGGAGGTGCGCGCGGACGACCAGGCCGGCCGCCACACGACCACGCGCCGCGAGCTGATCCTCCTGCCCGGCGGCGGGATCGTGCTCGACACGCCCGGGATCCGCGAGCTGCAGCTCTGGGACGCCGATCTCGAGCAGACGTTCGGCGACATCGATGAGATCTCCAGGCGTTGCCGCTTCTCCGACTGCGCGCACGACCGCGAGCCCGGCTGCGCGATCCGCGACGCCCTCGCGGACGGCTCGCTCCCGCACGACCGCTGGCAGAGCTACCTCAAGCTGCAGCGCGAGCTCGCGGCGATCGAGCTGCGGCGGAACCACTTGCTCCGCCAGGAACGGGTCCGGGAGTACAAGATTCGGGAACGCGCGATGCGACGCAAGAAGAAGCACTGACGCCGCCCCGCGTCCGCGAGGACGCGGTCGAGCTCAGCCTGCCCGATCCCGAGCGCCGCTTTCGCGAGGTGGTGCTCGGCCACGAGTTCGTGCGACCGCGACGCGCGGCGTTCGCGTACGCGAACCGCGCGTGGCACCTCGAGTTCCCGCGGCCCGACGCCGACCGGATGGAGTATCTCGTCGGGATCGACGGCGCGTTCGCCCCCGATCCGGCGAACCCGCGCCGGGCCCCGGGGCCGTTCGGCGACAAGTCCGTGATCGAGTGGCCCGAGTACCGGCCGCCGGCGTGGCTGGGCACGGAGGCGGATCACGGCTCGGTCGAGGAGCTCGAGCTCCGCTGCCGCCGGCTCGTCGCCCGGGTCAGGGTGCTCCTCTACGCGACGCCCGAGCCACCGGGCCGCGAGGCGCCGCTCCTCGTCGTCCACGACGGCCCCGAGTACGCCGAGTACGCCGGGCTCGCGCGATTCCTCGATGCGATGAGCTGGGACGAGCGCATCCCGCCGCTTCGCGCGGCGCTGCTCCAGCCGGTCGACCGGAACGAGACGTATTCCGCCTCGGCGCTCTACTCGGCGGCGCTCGTCCGCGAGCTGCTGGCCGACCTGGGCAAGCGCGTGCGTCACGGCGCGCGGATCGGGATGGGTGCGAGCCTCGGTGCGCTCGCGATGCTGCACGCGCACGTGCGCCACCCGGGCACGTTCGACGGCCTGCTGCTTCAGTCGGGCAGCTTCTTCCGCCAGCGCTCCGACAAGCAGGAGGCCGGCTTCCAGCGCTACCGGCGTATCACCCGGTTTGTAGGCGCCGCGTTGCGCGGCGCGGGGGAGCCGATCCCGGTCGCGCTGACCTGCGGGACGGCGGAGGAAAACCGCGCCAACAACCGCGCGCTCGCCGAGTCGCTCTCGGCGCAGGGCTACCCGGCGTGGTACGCCGAGATCCGCGACGCCCACAACTGGACCTGCTGGCGCGACGGTTTCGACCCGCACCTGCCCGCGCTCATCGAGGCCGTTCTCTGATGCAGCGGCGCGCCGTCGAGATCGACAACGGCACGACGCTCGCCTACGGCCACTACGGTCGCCCGGTGCTGGCGTTTCCGTCGGAGAACGGGCAGGCCTTCGACTGGGAGGACCGTGGCATGGTCGACGCGCTGGGCGGCCTGATCGACGGCGGCCGCATGAAGCTGTTCTGCGCGCCGTCCTTCGACACCGAGAGCTGGACGCGCCGCGACCTGCCGCTCGAGGAGCGCGCCCGGCGGCACGGCCACTACGAGTGGTGGGTGCTCTCGCGCCTCGTCCCGTTCGTCCAGGCGGACTGTCATTCGCACGAGGTGATCGTGACCGGCTGCTCGTTCGGCGCGTACCACGCGGCGAACTTCTGTCTCAAGCGCGGAGACCTGTTCCCGCTCGCGATCTGCATGAGCGGTGTCTACGACGTCGCCGCCCAGGGCGGCGGCGAGCGCGGCCAGGCCGTCTACTTCAACAATCCAATGGACTATGTGTCGCACCTGCACGGCGACCATCTCGAATGGTTGCGCCGCCAGGTCTCGCTGCTCCTGGTCTGCGGGCAGGGGCAGTGGGAGGACACGACGGGCGCCCTCGAGTCGACGCAGCGCTTCGGCGCGCTGCTCGGCGAGAAGGGCATCCAGCACGAGGTCGACCTATGGGGCCACGACGTGCCGCACGACTGGCCGTCATGGCGCAACCAGATCGCTCATCATCTACCGCGATTTGTCTGAGCTCACCGTAGGCCTGCTGCTCGGCACGGAGGAGGACTGGCCCGCCGCCTTCGAGGCGCTCATCTCGCGGCTCGGGCCCGTCGACGGGACGACGCTCCGGACGGAGCGGATCGTCAACGAGCCGTTCGACCTTCGCTACAAGCCGCGCTACGCGCTGGTGATCGACCGGCTCGCGTGGTGGTACGACCTGCCGCGCGCGTGGCTGAAGAAGGTCGCGCTGATGGACGACGTCTATCTGCTGAACAACCCGTTCACGTTCCAGGCGATGGAGAAGCACTCCGCGTATTGCGCGCTGATGCGCCTCGGCATCCGCGTGCCCGAGACGTGGCTGATCCCGCACAAGGTGCCGCCCGACAACCCGCGCTTCCAGCCCACGGCCGAGCGCTACAACGCGCCGTTCGACCTCGAGGCGATCGGCGCTCAGATCGACTACCCGCTCTTCATGAAGCCGTTCGACGGCGGTCAGTGGGTGGGGGTCTCGCGCGTCGGCTCGCCCGAAGAGCTGCGGGCGCGCTACGACGAGTCGGGCGAGCGGATGATGCACCTGCAGACCGCGCTCGAGGGCTTCGACGTCTTCGTGCGGTCGCTCTCGATCGGCGCCGAGACGATGTCGATGTGGTTCGACCCTAGCCGGCCGATGCACGACCGCTACCAGATCCGGCACGACTTCCTCACGCCCGAGCTCGGCGACGAGATCGTCAGCATTTCGCGGCTCGTGAACGCCTTCTTCCGCTGGGAGTTCAACTCCTGCGAGACGATCGTCAAGGACGGGATCGCCTACCCGATCGACTACGCGAACGCGTCGCCCGACGTCGCGCTGACGTCGCTGCACTACTACTTCCCGTGGGCGATCAAGGCACTCGTGCGCTGGTCGGCGTACTGCGCGGCGACGCGGCGCACCATGCACGTCAACCAGAACTCGCGCGCGTATTTCGAGTGGGGCGACCGTGATGATCTGTCCTACGAGCAGAAGCTGGCGAAGTACCGCGAGCTCGCGGACGGCTACTTCGAGATTGACGCCTACCAGGAGTTTTGCGCGAAGCACCTCGCGCATCTCGACGAGCTGGCGCACGAGTGGTTCACGTCGCAGGAGTTCGACGACGTGCTCGTGCAGACGGTGACGACGACGTTCCCCGCGCATGAGCACGAGCATTTCGTCGCCCATTACCGCGGGCTGCTCGGCGCCTGGGCGCGCGACGACGCTTGACTGGGTCGACGGCGACGATGTAGAACGGTCATGCGGCACTGCGGTCTCTGCGGAAGGGATGTCCGGAGACCACGAGGGAGGCAGAGGCCGATGACCACCACAGCACTTGCGACCGGGAAGCTCGGCAAGCTCCCCGTTCGCACCGACGTGCGCACGCTGAGGCTGAAGCGCTACGTCGACGAGGCGGAGCTTCCGGCGCCGCCGCCGGCGCTCGACCTGACCGCGCACGTCGCCGAGTGGCCGATGTACGCGAACGACCGGCGCGGCGACTGCACGACGGCGGCCGCCGGCCACATGATCGAGGCGTGGACCGCGGCCGCCGCGGGCGAGGTCGTCGAGATCTCGGAGTCCGCCGTCCTGGCCGCGTTCGACGAGGTCCGCGTCGTCGACCAGTTGACGGGCGAGGAGGGGGCGATCGAGCTCGACGTGCTGCGCTTCTGGCGCAAACACGGGATCGACCGGCACCGCATCGGCGCGTTCGCGGCGGTCACGCGGTACGAGCACGATCTCGTCCGCGCCGCCGCTTGGCTCTTCGGCGGCCTGTACATCGGCCTTTCGCTGCCGCTCTCGGCGCAGCGCCAGGAGGTCTGGGACTGGACGGGCTCGCTGGGCGGCGACGCGAAGCCCGGCACGTGGGGCGGCCATGCGGTCGACGTCGTGCGCTTCGACGCCTCCGGGCTGACCGTCGTCACGTGGGGCCGCCTGCAGGTGATGACGTGGTCGTTCTGGGACCGCTACTGCGACGAGGCGTACGCGATCATCTCGCGCGACTTCCTCGTGCACGGCCGCGCGCCGAACGGTTTCGACCTGCCGGCGCTGAGGGCGGATTTGGAGCTGGTCACAGCTCCGTAAAGCGTCGCCCCGGCTCCGGCCTCATCGGGGGGAGGGTGAGCAAGGAGGCCGGAGTCAGGGGCGGCGGGACGAACAGGTGTCAGACACTTTTTGGAAAGTGTCTGACACGATTGCGGGCTAGGCAGCTCAGAGGCCTTGAAGGTGTCTGACACGATTCGCCTGTGGCCGAGGCCGCGATCCTCGTCGTCGACGACGATGCGCCGATCAGGCGGATGCTGAGCCGGACGCTCGGCGCGGAGGGCTACGAGGTCGCGCTCGCCGCCGACGGCGCCGGCGCGCTGGTCGAGATCGAGCGCTCGGTTCCGGACCTGGTCGTGCTCGATGTCGCCATGCCGGGACTCGACGGCATCACGGTATGCCGACGGCTGCGCGCCCGCGGGCTCGGCGTGCCGATCCTCATGCTGACCGCGCGCGACGAGCTGCACGACCGCGTCACCGGGCTCGACGCGGGCGCCGACGACTACGTCGTCAAGCCGTTCGAGACCGACGAGCTGCTCGCCCGCGTCCGCGCGCTGCTGCGCCGCGGTCGGGAGCCCGAGTCAGTGCTCGGTCACGGAGACGTCTCGCTCTCGCTCGACTTGCGCGTCGTGACGCGCGGCAACCGGCGGCTGGAGCTGAGTGGCCGCGAGGCCGACCTGCTCGCGCTGCTGCTTCGCAACGCCCGCCACGTCGTTACGCGCGAGCAGGCGCTCTCTGTTGTCTGGCAAGGCGACGCGCATGCGAACGTCGTCGATCGCTACGTCTCGAACCTGCGCCGCAAGCTGGGCGACCCGCCGCTGATCGAGACCGTCCGCGGCGTCGGGTTCGTGCTCGGACGATGAGCCTCCGTGTCCGCTCGGCCGTCGCGGCCGCTCTCGCGACGCTGATCGCGGTCGCCGCGCTCGGCCTCGCGATCGACGTGCTCGTCGCCCGCCACCTGCACAAGTCCCAGGACTCGACGCTGCGCGCGCGCGCGGTCGAGGTCGCGCAACTCGCGGCGTCGGCTCCCGCGCTGCTGGCGACGCCGGGCTCGCTCGACTCGCCGGTCGGGGCAGAGCAGGCGTTTGTCGAAGTGGTCGACCGGCGCTCGCGCATCGTCGCCCGCTCGCTGTCGCTGCGCGGACGCGTCCTGCCGACGTCACTCGCTAGGGCCGCGATCGGCCGCGGCGCCGGCGGCTACCGCACGCTGGAGTTCGCGGATGACACGCTGCGCATCTACACGGCGCCCCTAGCGAACGTCGGCGGGCCTGCGTCGGGCGGGGCCGTGATCGTCGGTGCCTCCCGGGCCGACGTCGACCAGACAATCGCCTACGTCCGCGCGCTGACGCTGCTCTCCGCGCTCGGCGCGGCGATCGTCGGCGCCGTCGCGCTCGTACTCTTGATGCACCACGCGCTGCGGCCGCTCGTGCGCCTGGCGCGCGCAGCGGAGGAGATCGAGCGCACGGGCGACCCGAGCCGCCGCCTCCCCGAGCCGCAGCGGGCGGACGAGGTCGGCGCGCTCGCGACCACGCTCAACCGGATGCTCGGGAGCCTCGAGCGCGCCCGCGACGCGGAACGGCGGTTCCTCGCCGACGCGTCGCACGAGCTGCGGACGCCGCTGACGGCGTTGCGCGGCAACGTCGCGCACCTGGCGCGGCACGGCGCGACGCCCGAGCTCGTAGCGGATCTCGGGGCGGACGCGGAGCGGCTCGCGCGACTCGCCGACGACCTGCTCGCGCTCTCCCGCGAGGAAGCAGCTGGGCCGCCGGCCGAGCCGGTGCGGCTGGACGAGCTCGCACGGCGGTTCGAAGCTCCCGACGTCGATCTGCTCCTCGAGCCCGCGACCGTGCTCGGCGACGAGCATGCGCTCGAACGCGCCGTCGCGAACCTCGTCGAGAACGCGCGCCGGCACGGACCGGGCGGGCGCATCGGGATCACGGTCTCCGCTGATGGTCGGCTCAGCGTCGAGGACGAGGGCGCGGGACCTGCGTCGCCCGACCGCGCGTTCGAGCGTTTCTGGCGCGGCAGTCCCGACGGCGCCGGCTCGGGGCTCGGCCTCGCGATCGTACGCGCGACGGCGGAACGCCACGGCGGCCGGGCCACGGTCGAGGGATCGCGATTCACCGTCGAGCTCCCGGCTCTCACCGGTTAGTCCGACAGCACAAGCTCGAGCCAGCTCTCCGCTTCGTGGAACAGGGCGGGGTTGTTCTCCGGCGTGTAGTACGCGAGGATCGCGACCGCCTGCGAGAGCACCCACCCTCGTGCCCGCTCCCATGTCGCGTCGTCCGTCGGCAGTGCGTCGCGGAGTGCATCGCGCGCTGCAGGCGAATGGAGCTTCCATGCCACCATCACGTCGCAGGCGGGATCGCCGACGCCCATTGCTCCCCAGTCGATGACGCCGCTGATGCGGCCGTTGCGGACGAGCCAGTTGCGCACGTCGAGGTCACCGTGATGCCAGACAGGCGGGCCGTCCCAGGCCGGCGCGGCGACGGCGCGATCCCACTCGGCCGTGACGGTCGGATCGCCGTCGAATCGTGCGAGCCAGTAGCGGATGTCTGCGTCGCGCTCGGCCAAGGAGATGCCGCGCCCCGCCGGCGCTCCGGCCGCGTCGAGCCGTTGCATCGTTCCGATCAGCGCGGCGAGGTCGCGCGCGGCCTGGATCACGTCGATCTCGGCGACCGGAACCACCTCCCCCTCGACCCACGTGTGGATCTCCCAGAACCAGGGGTACTCGGCGCCGGGCTGACCCTGCGCGACCGGAGTAGGAACGTCGACGGGAAGCAATGGCGCGAGCTTCGGCAGCCAGTCGAGCTCCTTGCTACCCGGCGCCGTCGGACCGTTGCGACGCGGTAGCCGCACCGAGAGCTCATCCCCGAGTCGGAAGATGGCGTTGACGGTGCCGCTGGGTTCGACTCGCCGAAGCGGCAAGTCGGCCCACTGCGGGAACTGTGCGGCGAGCAGCCGCCGCACGAGCGCCTCGTCGATCTGAAGCTCGTCGCCGTGCATTTTCGCCATCGTGGTCGGATGATCCCCGTTTCAGGAATCCCTCAGAGAACACAGGCAGTCTGCGGAGCGGAACGCTCGAGAAAGGAACCTCGTGAAGATCTTCCGCACCCTTCCCACCCGCAGGCTCGTCGCTCTGATTGCCGGCTTGGTGGTCGTCGCCGTCGGCGGCGCATCGATCGCAGTGGCTGCCCGCGGCGGAGGTTCAACTCCGCCGCCGAAGCCGCTGGCCGACGCGATCCACGACGCGCTCGCAGCGACGAAGCCATCGGGTGTGACGGCGCGGATCACCTTCACGAACAAGCTCTTCCCCTCGGGCGCCCTGGCGGGCCAGGCCGGCTCTGCGCTGATGTCCGGCGCGAGCGGGCGCCTCTGGCTGAACGACAGGGGCGGCCGGCTCGAGCTGCAGTCGGACGCGGGCGACGTCCAGGCCACCTGGAGCGACACGAAGGCGACGGTCTACGACGCGTCGTCGAACACCGCGTACACCTTCGACGTGTCGGCCAAGCAGCAGGAGCCGACGACGACCGACCACCAGGCACCCTCCGTCGCCGACATCACGAAGTTCCTGACCGAGTTGTCGCAGCACTGGACCGTGTCGGGCGCGCAGCCGTCGAGCGTGGCCGGCCAGGAGGCGTACACGGTGAAGGTCTCGCCGAGCCACGACGGCGGCCTGCTCGGCTCGGCGCAGCTCGCGTGGGACGCGCTCAACGGCGTGCCGCTGCGCGTCGCGATCTACGCGCAGGGCGCATCGTCGCCGGCGCTCGCGCTGCAGGCGACCAACATCTCGTTCGGCGCCGTGCCGGACTCCGACGTCAACGTGCCGCCGCCGGCGGGGGCGAAGGTTGTCGACCTCTCGAGCCAGGCATCGCCGGGCAAGCACAAGGGCGCGGCACCCGTGGTGGGGCTCGCCGCCGTGCAGGCCGCGGCCGGGTTCCCGGTCACGGCGCCCGACACGCTCGTCGGCCTGCAACGGCGCGATGTGCGGCTCGTCGGCACGGCCGACTCGCGTTCGGCGCTCATCGTCTACGGCGAGGGGCTCGGCGCGATCGTCGTCGTCGAGCGGCCGCAGGATGCAAAGCAGAAGGGCGGCGCGATGCAGGCGCTGCCGGCGGTGACGCTCGACGGCGTGACCGCGCACGAGCTCGCGACGCAGCTCGGCACCATCCTCACGTGGGACAGCGGCAACGTGACGTACCTGCTCGCGGGGTCGGTGCCGTCGAGCGCCGCCGAGGCGGCGGCGCGCTCACTGAAGTGAACCCGGTCGAAGCGCGTGGGCTCGTCAAGCGCTACGGCGAGATCGTCGCGGTCGACCACGTCGACCTGACGGTCGAGCGCGGCGACGTGTTCGGCTACCTCGGCCCGAACGGTGCCGGCAAGACGACGTCGCTGCGGATGCTGCTCGGGCTGATCAGGCCGACCGAGGGCAACGCGCGGCTCTTCGGCCGCGACCCGCTCGAGGTCGGCGCCCGTGCTCTCGACGGCGTCGCCGGCTTCGTCGAAGGGCCGCGGTTCTATCCGTACCTCTCCGGGCGGAAGAACCTGCGGCTACTGGCCGACCTCGACGGCGACATTCCGGCGGCCCGCATCGACGAGGTGCTCGACGTGGTCGAGCTGCGCGAGCGCGCGAAGGACAAGGTCGGCGGCTACTCCCACGGCATGCGGCAGCGGCTCGGGATCGCGGCCGCACTGCTGCGCGACCCGCGCCTCCTGCTGCTCGACGAGCCCACGACCGGCCTCGATCCGGCCGGCATGCGCGATATGCGGCAGCTCGTGAAGCAGCTCGCCGCCGACGGGATCACGATCCTGCTCTCGAGCCACCTACTCGCGGAGGTGGAGGAGCTCTGCAACCGCGTCGCGATCATCCGGCGCGGTGCCGTCGTCTACGAGGGCCGACTCGACGAGCTGCTGCGCAGCGCGGCCGGCGGGTACCGGCTCGTCGCGACCGAGCCCGATCGCGCGTTCTCGCTGTTGCGCGGGCAGCCGGGGATCGAGGCGGCGCAGTCGAACGGCTATCTGCGGCTCCAGGCCGACGACGGGGCGCTGGCATCGGCGACGATCGCGCTCGGCCGCGCCGGGATCGGGATCACGGAGCTCGTGCCGCAGACGACATCGCTCGAGGAGCTGTTCCTCGCGATGACCGGCGGCGAGACCGCCGACGCGGGGGCGCGGCAGTGACCGCGGTCTACAAGTGGGAGCTGCTGAAGCTCCTTGCGCAGAAGCGGACGTACCTCGGGCTTGGCGCGGCGATGCTGGTCCCGTCCATCTTCGTCACAGTGCTGCTGTTGAAGACGGGCGGCCCGAACGACATCCCGCTCGGGCGCTACGTCCGCGAGACGGGGCTCGCGACGCCGTTCGTCGTCCTCTTCTTCATGTCGATCTGGGCGTTCCCGCTGCTGACCGCCCTCGTTGCGGGCGACATCGTCGCCGCCGAGAGCCACAACGGCACGCTGAAGACGATCCTCACGCGCTCGCGCGACCGCGGCGAGATCTTCGCCGGCAAGGTGCTCGCGGCGCTGACGTACACCGCCGCGATCCTGCTTGCGATGGGCGCGGTCGGCCTGCTCGCCGCCGGCTTCGCATGGGGCTTCGCGCCGCTGACGTCGCTCTCGGGGACGACCGTCAGCTTCGGGCACGGGCTCGCGTTGTTGGGAGCGAGCCTCGTCGTCTACTTGCTGCCGATGGCCGGCATCGCCTCGTTCGGGATTCTGCTCTCGACGATCACGCGCAACAGCGCGGCATCGGTGGTCGGGACGCTGATGTTTGCGCTGCTCATGCAACTGCTCGGCGTGCTGCCTGGCACCGAGTCGATCCGGCCGTACCTGCTCGCGACACAATTCGAGGCGTGGCACGGGTTCCTGCGCACACCCGCCGACTGGGTGCCGGTCGTGCGCGCGCTGTGGGTGTGCGCGCTCTACGTCGTCGTGCCGCTGGCGGCCGGCTACCTCGTGTTCGTGCGGCGCGACGTCGCCGGCGAGTAGAGAAGAGCGCGGCCGACGACGGCGGATTCGGCGCCCGCCGCTGCGAGCGCGTTGACGTCGTCCGGGCTGCGGATGCCCCCCGCGGCCAGTACTCTCAGTCCAGCTTCGGCCGCTTGCGCGACCAGGTCGAGATCCGGACCGGCGAGCGTCCCGTCGCGGTCGATCGCGGTCACCAGCGCCCGCGCGCCCGGTGCGCGTGCGGCCGCGTCGGCGAGCGTGAGCCCGGCGCCGTCCGTCCATCCGCGCGTGCGCAGCTCGCCGTCGAGGACGTCGACTGCGAGCACAACCGCGTCGCCGAGCTCGAGCCACGGCGTCGGGTCGGGCCAAGCGGCGGTGCCGACGACGACGCGATCGGCGCCCGCATCGAGGAGCGCGCGCGCGTCGGCCAGGGTGCGGATGCCGCCCGAGGCCTGCAGCGGGGTGGGGGCGATCCGGGCCGCGACGCGGCGCACGAGCTCGGGTCGCACGTCCCCCGAGCGGGCGCCGTCGAGGTCGACGAGATGGACGCGGCGCGCGCCCGCTTCGATCCACCTCTCCGCGAGCGCGGCAGGATCGTCGGCGCGCTCGACGACGTCGTCGTAATCGCCGCGCTGCAGCCGCACGGCCTCGTCGCCGAGCACGTCGACAGCAGGTATGACTTCGATCTCGGCGTCGAACCAGATTTTCCCATGTTAACGTGTTAACATGGGCGAACTTGGCGATGGCAGAGCGGGTCCGACATCCATGGGAAACCAAGGAGATGCGAAAGCTCTTCGACGCAATCGTGTCGCTCGAGACGCGCGCGGAGGCGGAACGCTTCTTCCGGGATCTCTGCACCCTCTCGGAGCTGGAGGCGATGGCGCACCGCTGGGAGGTGGTGCGCCTGCTGGAGCGGGGGTTGCCGTACCTGGAGATCGCGGAGCGAACGGGCGCGTCGACGACGACCGTGACGCGGGTCGCCCATTGGCTGCGTCACGGGGAGGGCGGCTACCGGCTGGCGCTCGATCGCGCGGGCTCCTGAGGCTCGCCCTTCCGGTCAAGGGCCGGCTCCGCGAGCCTGCGTTCAAGCTGCTCGAGGACGCCGGGCTCGGCCCGGAGCAGCCGGGCGAGCGTGCGCTCGCGTTCCCCTGCCGTAACGCACCGGTCGAGGTGCTGCTCGTGCGCGCCGCGGACGTGCCTGAGTACGTCCAGGATGGCGTCGTCGATTGCGGCATCACAGGCATCGATCTCGTGCGCGAGCGCGGCGCCGAGGTGCGCGAGCTCCTGCGTCTCGGGTTCGGCTCGTGCCGCCTCGAGGCGGCCGTGCCGGAGGAGTCGGAGGCGCAGTCGTTCGAGGATCTCGACGGGCTCCTCGTCGCGACCGTCTACCCGCGCCTCACGCGCGAGCTGCTGCCCGTCGGCGTGAGGCCCGTCGACGTCACCGGCTCCGTCGAGATCGCGCCACGCCTTGGGTTGGCGGACGCGATCGTCGACCTCGTCTCGTCGGGGAACACGCTGCGCACGAACGGCCTGCGCTCGCTCGGCGTCCTGCTCGAGTCGGAGGCAGTGCTCGTCGCGCGGGACGAGGAGGCCGCCGCGCCGTTCGCGGCGATGCTGCGCGCGGTTGTCGAGGCGAAGCGGCACCGCTACCTGATGCTCAACGCGCCCGAGACCTCGCTCTCGCTGATCCGCGAGATCGTCCGCCCGCGCGTGCCGAGCGTGCTGCCGCTCGCCGAGCCGAACATGGTCGCCGTCCACGTGCTCGTTCCCGCGTCCGAGATCTGGCGGCTGCTGCCCGAGCTCGAGGCCGCGGGCGGGTCGTCGATGCTGATCGTGCCGGTCGAGCGAATGGCCGCGTGAGCATCGTCAACGAGATCAAGGAGCGCGGCTTCGAGGCGGTGCGCGAGTGGGCGGTCGAGCTCGACCGCGCCGAGCCGGCGCGCGCCGTTGCGGACGCCGAGGGCCTGCCGCGCGAGGCGATCCTCGAGCTCGCCGACCGCGTGCGGCGCTGGCATGCGCTGCAGCGGCCGGCCGACGTCACGCTCGAGGTCGAGCCGGGCGTCGTCCTCGAACGGCGATGGGTGCCGCTCGACACGGTCGGCGTCTACGTCCCCCGCGGCCTCGTCTCGACACTCGTCATGTGCGCCGTCCCCGCGCAGGTGGCGGGTGTGCGGCGGATCGTCGTCTGCACGCCGCCGAACGGCGCCGGTTTGATCGCGGCCGCGGCCGAGCTGCTCGGGCTCGAGGAGGTGTGGGCACTAGGCGGGCCGCAGGCGATCGGCTGGCTTGCGTATGTCGAGCGCGTCGACAAGATCGTCGGACCGGGAAACGAGTACGTGAACGAGGCGAAGCTCGAGGTTGCGCGCGACGTCGCCATCGACCTGCCGGGTGGCCCCTCCGAGATCGTCGTGCTCGGCGACGGTGACCCGCGGCTCGTCGAGCTCGAGCTGAACGCGCAGCGCGAGCACGGGCACGACGCCCTGTGCACGACCGCGGCGTCGTTCGAGGAGGCCGAGGAGCTGGCGCCCGAGCATCTCGTTCTGCTCGGCGACGCGGAGGGGCTCGCGGACCGAGTGCGGAACGCGGGCGCGGTGTTCGTCGGCCCGTGGTCGCCGGTGCCGGCAGGCGATTACGCGACCGGCGCCAATCACGTGCTGCCGACGAACCGCTGGGCGCGCTCGGTCGGCGGACTCGGCCTCGAGACGTTCCTCAAGCCGGTCACGGTGCAGCGCCTGACGGAGGACGGCCTCGCGCGCGTGCGACCGACTGTCGAGGCGCTTGCCGCGGCGGAGGGCATGCCGGCGCACGCGGAGGCGGTGCGCCGGTGAGAGCGCTCGCGCCCGAGTTCCGCGCGTACCAGTGGTCGCCGCCGACCGACGAGGTCGCTCGCCTCGCCGGCATCCATCCGTCGCAGGTGCTGCGCTTCGACCAGAACACGCCGCCGCTGCCGCTGCCGTCGACGCGGCCAGGGACGATCGCAGGCGCGCTCGCCCGCGTCAGCGGCTACCCGGCCGGCGGCTACCGCGCGCTGCGGCGGGCGATCGCCGACTACGCGGGCGTCGAGCCCGAGAACGTCGTCCTCGGCGCCGGCGCCGACGACCTCATCCTGCTCTGCGCGCGTGCCTACGCCGGCCCGGACGACGAGATTGCGATCCCGCCCGCGCCGACGTACCCGCTGTTCCGGATCGCCGCGCAGCTCGCAGGAGCGCAAGTTGTAAGTTGGCACACAGTGGGTTCGGCGCTCACGTTCGCGTGCCGGCCGAACAACCCGACCGGCTCGCTCGACCCCCTGCCGGACGCGCGGCCCCTCGCGGTCGACGAGGCCTACTTCGAGTACAGCGGCGAGACGGCGCTGCCGCTGATCGACGACGGCGTAGTCGTGCTGCGCACGTTCTCGAAGCTGTTCGCGCTGGCCGGTGCGCGGGTCGGCTACGCGCTCGCGTCCGCCGACGTCGCCGCGGAGCTGAGCGCGCGGCAGGCGCCGGCGCCAATCTCGACGGTGTCGGCGGCGTTGGCCGTCGCCGCACTCGCCAACCCGCCGGGCGTCGCGCCGGTGCTCGAGGAGCGCGAGCGTCTCGCGTCGTCGCTGCGTGCGCTTGGGCTCGCGCCGCTCGAGTCGCACACGAACTTCCTGTACGTGCCGGTGGCGGACGGGGTCGCGCTCGGCGACGCGCTGCTGCGGCAGGGGCTCGTCGTTCGTGCCTACGAGGAGGCGATCCGCGTGTCGGTGCTCGACGCCGCCGACGACGATCTGTTCGTCGCGGCGCTCGCGCGCATCCTCGAGCGGCCCTCGCCGGTGCCTGAGCCCGGAGCGCGCAGCGCGCGGCTCGTGCGCGCGACCGCCGAAACGCGCATCGCCGTTCGCCTCGCGCTGGACGGCGCGAGCCGCGTGCGGGTCGCGACGGGCGCCGGGCTCTACGACCACTTCCTGGAGCAGCTCGCCTTTCATGCCGGCCTCGACCTGATCGTCGAAGGCGAGGGCGACCTGGAGACCGGCGATCACCACACCGCCGAGGACGCTGCGCTCGCGTTCGGCGCGGCGCTCGACGCGGCCCTCGGCGACCGGCGCGGGATCGCGCGCTACGGCGATGCGGTCGTGCCGATGGACGATGCGCAGGCGCGCGCCGCGGTCGATCTCGGCGGGCGCCCGGGCGCCGAGCTGAGCCTCGAGCACGACCCCGGGATGGCGCGCCACATGCTGGCGAGCCTCGCGCAGGCCGCGCGCGCGACGATTCACGTCGAGGCTTCCGGCCGCGACGCGCACCACATCGCCGAGGCGGCGTTCAAGGCGGTCGGCCGCGCGCTCGCAGTCGCGGTCGCCCCGGCCGGCGCGGGCGTCCCGTCGACGAAGGGTGTCC